>NZ_JBHZDA010000006.1:82508-103203 GCF_042755665.1 Streptomyces sp. NPDC059142 | reverse complement strand
CCTCCTGAACACGGGGGGGGGGCCGCCCGCCCGCTGCCGCCGCGGCCCCCCCACCCTGTTCTTCGACGTGCGATCCCGGCCCGCGGCTCAGGCGGCCGGAGCGCTGAAGGCGGCCAGCACGCCCGCCGCCAGGGCGGAGCGCTCGACCATGCCGCTGAGCGTCACATGTTCGCTGCGGGCATGGGCGCCGCCGCCCACCGCGCCGAGCCCGTCGAGGACCGGGGTGCCCGCCGCGAGGATGAAGTTCCCGTCGCTGGCGCCGCCCACCGCCGTCTCGCGCAGGTCGAGCCCGAGCGGCGCGGCGCAGGACCTGGCCAGGGCGAAGACCCGGCCGACGCCCTCGGTGCGCTCGAAGACCGGACGGTTCCAGCCGCCGTCCAGCTTCAGCCCGGTCCGGGGGTCGACCGGGGCGAGCCCGGCGAGAGCCGTGTCCAGACGGGCGCGTTCGTCGCCGGTCGCGACCCGTATGTCCAGGTTGGCGGTTGCCTCTCCGGCCGTGACGTTGCTGCGCGTACCGCCGCGCAGCACACCGACGTTGACGGTGGTGCCGGCCTCCGGGTCGGCCAGGGCCTCCAGCGCGAGCACCTGGCGGGCGATCTCGTTGACCGCGCTCGCCCCGGCCGTCGGGTCGAGCCCGGCGTGCGCCTCCTCGCCGGTGACGGTGAGGGAGAACAGACCGACGCCCTTGCGGGTCGTCTTCACCGCCCCGTCCGCGCTCGCCTCGAAGACCAGCGCCGCCCGCGACTTGCGCGCCTCGTCGACGATGACCCCGCTCGACGCCTCGCTGCCGGTCTCCTCGTCCCCGTTGAGCAGCAGGGTGCACTCGGGGCGCGGCAGACCGAGCGCCGTGAGCGCGCGCAGCGCCCAGACGGCCTGGACCAGTCCGGCCTTCATGTCGAACACACCGGGCCCGGAGATACGGTCCCCCTCCCGGTGGTAGGGCCACTCCGCGAGGGTCCCGGTCGACCAGACGGTGTCGTAGTGGCCGACGAGCAGCAGCGGGGCGCCGGTGGACGGGCCCGTGCCCGCGTACCGGCGGATCATGATGTCGCCGGCCGTCTCGCGCGGGATCAGCTCCTCGCTGTCGGGAGCGCCGAGCGAGGAGTCGAGCCAGCCGCGCAGCCACTCCAGGCACGCCGCGAGGCAGGCGGGGTCGTCGCTGGAGCTCTCCTGGGAGGTGTACGCGGCGAGGTCGGCGTCCATCGCGTCACGGCGCTCGTCCAGCCAGCCGTGCACGGCGACGGCCTGCGCGTCGGTGAGCACCGGCCCCGCGGGCAGGTCGTGGCGCGCCGCGCCGTCCGTGTCCGCCTGGACGGAGCCGGACGCGGCGAGGCGGTCGAGGGCGTCCAGCCGGGACTCGGACATGGTGGACGGGTCCTGCTCCAGCTCCCGCAGACCGGCCACGACGGCCCGGAGCACCGGAGCGTCCAGGCCCACCCGCCGCGCCTGCTCGAACACCGGCGCGTAGTGCGTGGTCACCTCCACCGGGCGGCGGCGGACGGCCAGGTCGCGCCAGATGCCGCTGCGGTCCTTGGGCTGGGTGCGCAGCCAGGCGGTCAGCCGGTCGCAGGCGGCGTCGCGCAGGGCGGGGTCGGTGTCGGGCCGGAAGGCGGCCGCCTCGAAGGCGTCGAAGGACTCCAGACGCGCCCCGGCCGCGTCGGCCGCCGCGTACACCTCGGCGGTCAGCGCGTACATGGTGGCGCGGTGGCGGTCCGTGAGGTCCGCCATGGGGGCGTCGGCCAGCGCGGTGGCCGAGAGCATCGCGCCGAACGCGGCCTTCGCCCACAGGTAGCCCTCGACGTTGTCGCTCGCCAGGGCGGGGCCCCACGCCTGGAGATCCGCGACCAGGGCGCGTACCCGGTCGGAGACCGGCGCGCCGCCCGGCTCGCCGATGACGAAGGCGCCGGGGCCGCCGTCGCGCACCACGCCCGGTTCGACGAGGTCGGCGAAGATGTTGACGAAGGCGGCGACCGTCCGGTCGGCGCCGACGTGTTCCGCGATGAGCGCCTCGTTGAAGCCGTTCTGCACGGAGACGACATAGCCGTCCGGGGCGAGGCGCGGCGCGATCCATTCCATGGCCGCCCCGGTGGCCTGCGCCTTGACGCTGAGCAGGACCCGGCCGAGGGGCGGTCCCTGGTACGTGTCGGGGGTGGCCGCGTCGAGGCGTACGCTCTCGCGCTTCTCGCCGCGCAGGATGGTCAGCCCGTCGGCCTGGATCGCGGCCACGTGGGCGGCGTCGGTGTCGATGACGGTGACCTGGTGGCCGGCCGCCGCGAGGCTGTGGGCGAGGGTGCCGCCGATGGCACCCGCGCCGACCACGGTGTAGGCGTCGCCGGTCATGAGGTGTGTCCCTTCGTGGTGTCCGCAAGTGTGTCCGCGCCGGGGCCCGGCGGTGTGTCCGGCGCCGGGTGCCGCGGTGTGTCCGGTGTGCCGCTCCCGGTGGTGGCGGCCCCGCCGTCCGCGGTGGCGCCGGCCGGCGGCCACAGCCGGGGCAGATGGGTCGCGCCGGTGGCGCTGCCGCCGTCCACGCGCAGGATCTCGCCGGTCACCCAGGAGGCGTCGGGTCCGGCGATCCACACGACGGCGCGGGCGACGTCCGCCGGGGTCCCCGGCCGTCCCAGCGGGTTGACGGAGACGGCGGCCGCATACTCGTCGGTGACGGGGTTGCAGGCGCTGTCGACCCCGATGAAGCCGGGGCTGACGGCGTTGACGCGGATGCCGTGCGGCCCCAGTTCGAGTGCCGCGGCGCGCGTCGCCATCTCCAGCGCCGCCTTGGAGGAGGCGTACGGGCCCCCGCCGGGCCGGGCACGGAGCGCGGCGCCGGAGGAGATGTTGACCACCGAGGCGGCCCGGCCCGCGGCGATGGCGCGGCGGGCCAGCTCGGCCGTCGCGAGCACCGGGGCGCGGGTGTTGAGCGCGAAGACGCGGTCCCAGGCTGCGGCGGTGACCTCGGTCATGTCGAGCGACGGATAGATGCCGGCCGAGTTGACCAGCACGTCCACGGGACCGTGGGCCTGCCAGCCGTCGCCGACGGCCGCGGCCGGACCTTCGGCCGAACACAGGTCGTGGACCCGGTGGGCCGCGCCGAGGGTGTTCGCGGTCTCCGCGAGCCGGGCGGCGTCGATGTCGACGAGTGTCAGCCGGTGACCGGCCGCCGCGAAGTGCTCGGCGACGGCCCGTCCGATGCCGCTCGCGGCGCCGGTGACCAGTACGTGCGCCATCAGGCGAACTCCTTGTCCTTCGTCTCGGGCATGGTCAGGTAGATGATGAGGGAGACCAGGGCGGCGCCGGAGACGTACAGCCAGAGCTTGTCGGCGTGTCCGGAGTCGCTCATCCAGGTCGTGACGTACGGGGCGGTACCGCCGAAGACGGCGACGGCCAGCGCGTACGGGAGGGCGATGCCGGTGGCACGCACCTCGGGCGGGAACTGCTCGGCCATGATCACCGCGCAGTTCGCGGAGTAGCCGAGGATCAGCAGCATGCCGGTGAGCTGGACCAGGAACAGGACGAGGAAGCTGTCGTTCAGCAGGTGCAGCATCGGCCAGGAGAGGAGGACGAAGCCCCCGGCGAACCCCGCCAGGGTGGGTTTGCGCCCCAGTTTGTCGGAGAGCAGCCCGGCGAACGGCAGCAGCACGATGAAGATGACCAGACACAGGGTCTGCGAGAGCAGCGCCCGCTCCAGCGGGATACCGGTGGTGAGATTGGCGTACGTCGGCAGGTAGTTGACCCAGATGTAGTACGTCAGTGTGCCGGCGATGGTGATGCCGGCGACCCGCAGCGCGGCGGCCGGGTGCTCGACGAACATGGCCTTCAGCGGGTTCTTCCTGTCCTGCCCGCCGGCCTTGGTCTCGTTGAACGACTCGGTGTCCTCGACGGTGACCCGCAGCCAGAGCCCGACGAGACCGAGCAGCGCGCCGATGATGAAAGCGGCCCGCCAGCCCCAGCTGCGCAGGGCGTCCTCGCTGAGCAGCGAGGTGAAGGCGGTGCCGAGCAGCGACGCGATCAGCACACCGCCCGCGACCGACACCTGCTGCCAGGAACCGGCGAAGGCGCGCCGTCCGGGCGCGGCCGACTCCACCAGGAACGCCGAGGACGAGCCGAACTCACCGCCCGCGGAGAAGCCCTGGGCGAGCCGCGCCAGCAGCAGGATCACCGGGGCGGCGATGCCGATCGTCTCGTAGCCGGGGGTGATCGCGATGACGAAACCGGCGCCCGCCATCAGGCCGATGGTGAGCGAGAGCCCCTTCTTGCGGCCGTGCCGGTCGGCGTACGCGCCGAGGACGGCGGCCCCCACCGGGCGCATCACGAAGCCGACGGCGAAGACGGCGAGGGTGGAGAGGAGTGCGACAGCCCCGTCGGCCTTGGGGAAGAAGACATCCGCGATGATCTTCACAAAGATGCCGTAGAGGGCCCAGTCGACGAATTCGACGGTGTTGCCCACGGATCCGGCCACGATGGCCTTGCGCTGCTTGGGCGTCAGCTTGGTGGACGGGGCGGTGCCTGATGCGGCGGTGTCGGTTGTCACGAGGGGGTTCCTCGCCTTCCTTGGAGCGTCACAGGGGGACGGATCGGGATTGCGGGAGTGCGGGTCCTGATTCCTGTGGGGGGCGCGGTGCGGTCGGGCCCGGACGGGCGGGACCGCACCGGGTGGAGCGGGCGGGCCGGAGGACCGGCCCGCGCGGTGCCCGCGCGCCGGCCGGGAGCGGGTGAGCGGGCACGGCGGCGGGGGAGCGGGGGCCGCGGGGTGTCCGGGGGTCGGGACACCGGGGCGCGGCCGGGGTGGTGGGCGACGGGCCCCGTGCCGGGTGGGCAGGGGTGACGCCGGGGTGTGTTCCGGTCGACCGTACGGGCCCGCCGCCGCGGATGCCGGGGTACGGCGTACGGGCGGGCGGGGCGGGTGACGACGTGACGGTCAGCGGGCCGGGTGCTGCGCCAGGCAGTACTCGGCGATCTCCCGGTGGGTGGCGAACCACACCCCTTCGTGCTCGCCGATGTGGGCGAGCAGCTCGTCCAGGATGACGAGCCGGGAGCGGTGGCCGATGATGTGCGGGTGCATGGTGAGCTGGAACAGACCACCGGCCGTGTACGCGGCGGCGAACTCGTCCTGCCAGATCCGCAGGACGTCCCGCGGCGCGATGTAGGGGCGCAGCGAGGCGAAGCGCTCCATCATGAAGTAGGGCGCGTCGTCGCGGATCCACTCCACGGGGATCTCCACGACGCCGGTCTCCTCGCCGTCCTCGACGAGCTCGTACGGCTCGTCGTCGGCCATCAGGGAGGAGTCGTAGAGCAGGCCCATCTCCCGGGTGATCGCCAGGGTGTGCGGAGAGAAGTCCCAGCTCGGCGTGCGGATGCCGACGGGGCGTACGCCGCCGATCCGCTCCAGGGTGTCGGCGGAGCGGAACTGGAGCTCGCGCTCGGTCTCCGCGGAGAGGGAGGTGTTGCGCTCATGGATCCAGCCGTGGACGGCCAGCTCATGGCCGGCGGCCGTGTACGCCTTGGCCTCCTGCGGGCGCAGCAGCGCGCAGACGGCGGGCATGAAGAAGCTCGCGGGGACGCGGTGGCGCTCCAGCAGGGCGAGGATCTTCGGTACGGCCACGCGGGCGCCGTACTCGCCCTGGGCGAGCTTGGCCGGGCGGGTCTCGCCGTCGCGCAGGGCCGGGGTCTCGTGGTCCGAGTCGAAGGACACGGCCACCGCGCAGCGGGCCCCGCCGCGCCAGGTCCCCGGTGCGAGGGAGCGCCCGGCGCGTACGTGTCCGACATGGCGGCGCCAGGTCGTCTCGTCCCATTCCCACGGCTGCTGTTCGCTCTGCGGCATCAGAATCCGGCCTTCCGTGCGAGATATGTGTGCTCCGGGGCGTGCCCGAGGAGGTACCACTCCGTTCGCCATCGCTCTTGCGTGGCTTGTCGGTGATGGTCCATCGTGGCCATCTCCCGTTCACCAACCCAGGAAATCGACGAGAATCGCCATGGACCGTCTTCGCGTGAAGGATTCCGCCGCCTCGCCCCAGGCCGAGCTGGACGAGACGGACCTGGCCATCGCCCATGCCCTGCAGATCGCGCCACGCGCCTCCTGGACGGCGATCAGCGAGGTGCTCGGGCTCAGCGCGGTGACCGTCGCCCGCCGCTGGGGGCGGATCTCGGACCGCGGGCTGGCCTGGGTGACGGCGACCGGCAGCCCCGGCCTGTGGCGGTCGCTGTGCAACGCGTTCATCGACGTGGACTGCGAGCCGTCGGCCCGGCGCGGGGTGGCGCTCGCACTGGCCAGGGACCCGCGGACGAAGTCCGTGATGGAGCTGGCCAGCGGGCGCGACATCCATGTCAACGCGGTCACCCGGGATCTCCCGGCGCTGTCCCGGTTCATCCTGGAGCGGGTGAGCCGGCTGCCCGGTGTGGTGCGCGTCAACACCCAGATCACCACGCGCATCCTCGTCTCCGGGAGCGACTGGCGGCTGGACGCGCTCCCCCGTGCGGAGCAGTCGCTCCTCCAGGCGGTCGCCGACGAGACCGCGCCGCGCCAGGCCGTACCCGGGACGCTGGACGGCCCCGACCGGGAGCTGCTGCTGGCCCTCGCCCCGGACGGCCGGCTGCCGGTCTCCGATCTGGCGGCGCGTACGGGGACCAGCCAGACCGCGGCCCGTCGCCGGCTGACCCGGCTGGAGCGCACGGGCGCCGTCGCGTTCCGCTGCGAGATCGCCCAGCACATCACGGGCTGGCCGGTCACCTCGCTCCTGTGGGCGCGGGCGGCGGCCCCGCGGCGGCGGCAGATCTGCGAACAGCTCAGCCGGATGCCGGACGTCCGGCTGCTGACCGCGACCAGCGGCGAGACGAACATCCTCCTCTCCACCTGGCTGCACTCCGTGGACAGCGCCCATGACCTGGAGGACCGGATCGGGGCGCAGTGCCCCGGACTGGAGATCGTCGACCACGGGATCGTGCTGCGGACGGTGAAGCGGCAGGGGTGGATCCTGGACGAGCTGGGGCGCCGCCTGGAGAGCGCGCCCATCGACCCGTGGTGCGAGGACGGGATCACGCTCCCGGGGATCGGCTGACCGGCCCGGGGACCGGCTGACCGGCACGGAGACCGGCTGACCGGCCCGGGGACCGGTCGGCGGGCCCCCGGCCCGCTCACCCCCGCCCGGCCTCCCCCCGGGAGTGGACGGCGCCGGTGTCCGCGCCGAGCCGGGGCGCCGGCGCGGCGGCGGGCGCCGGATCCCCGGAGAACATCAGCGGGGACCCCGGCGCGAGCAGCTTGCCGATGCCCGGCTGCTCGATCCAGGAGAAGAGCGGGTTCTCCGCCGAGCAGCGCGGATCCTCCTCGTACAGTTGCCGGAAGGTCTGGTACGGGCCCCACAGCGCCCCCGAGCCCTGGAGCACGGCGCGCACCTCGGCCAGGGTCCGGGCCGCGAACCACGGTTCCAGCACCGCGGCGATGGCGTGCCGGGCGGCGTACCGTCCGCCCTCCGTCGTCACGTCCACGTCCAGCAGCGGTCCGGTCATCTCCAGCTTCTCGGTGAGGCCGGTGGCCCGGCCCAGGGAGCGGAACTGGCGGGTGGTGAGGGCCACCACCATGACCCGCCGCCCGTCGGCGGTACCGAAGTCCCGTCCGAAGCCGCCGTACAGGCTGTTGCCGATCGGCTCCCGGGAGACGCCGTTGATCTGGACGTCCGCCAGATAGCCGAGGTTGCCGACGGTGGCGAGCATGACGTCGGAGAGGGCGAGCGACACCTCCTGGCCCTCGCCGGTCGCCTGCCTGCGGCGTTCGGCGGCCAGCAGGCCGACGGTCAGGTAGAGCCCGGCGGCCACGTCCCAGGCCGGCAGGACATGGTTGACCGGCGCCGGCCCTTCCCCGGTGGCGTGCGGGAAGCCGCTCGCGCAGTTGACGGAGTAGTCGACGGCCGGGGAGCCGTCGTGGTCCCCCAGCAGACGCATCATGATCAGGTCCGGCCGCCGGGCGGAGAGCCGCGCGTGGTCGAGCCAGCCGCGCCCCGGCAGATTGGTGATCAGGATGCCCGCGCCGGGGCCGTCCGCGCAGATGATGTCGGCCGCGGCCCGCTGCCCCTCGGGGGTGTCCAGCGGCAGGGTCACCGAGCGTTTGCCCTTGTTGAGGCTGGCCCAGTAGAGGCTGGTCCCGTCGTCGGTCTCCGGCCAGCGGTGGTGGTCGATGTTCCCGCCGACGGGGTCGATACGGATCACCTCGGCGCCGAGCTGGGCCAGGGTCATGGACGCCAGCGGCGCCGCGACGAAGGCCGAGACCTCCACGATCCGCAGCCCCGCGAGGGGGCCGCGCCGTGCCCCGGGGGCGTCGGGGCCCCCAGGGGTGTCACGCGTGTCGGGGACGTTCGGGGCCTCAGGGGCGTTCGAAGACGGCGGCAATGCCCTGACCTCCTCCGATGCACAGGGTCTCCAGTCCGTACCGGGCGTCCCTGCGCTCCATCTCGTGGAGCAGCGTGGTCATGATGCGCACACCGGTCGCACCGACCGGGTGGCCCAGCGAGATACCGGAACCGTTGACGTTGACGCGCTCCGTGTCGTCGATGCCCCACTCCCTGAGCACCGCGAGCACCTGGCAGGCGAACGCCTCGTTGACCTCGATCAGGTCCATGTCCGCCAGGCTCAGACCGAGCCGTCCGAGGAGCCGGCCGGTGGCGGGGACCGGGCCGATGCCCATCCGGGAGGGCTCGCACCCCGCCGCCGCCCAGCCCGAGAGATAGGCGACGGGGGTCAGCCCCAGCCGCTCCAGCTGGTCCTCGGCGACGACCAGACAGGCCGCGGCGGCGTCGTTCTGCTGACAGGCGTTGCCCGCGGTGACGGTCCCGCCCGGCTGTACGGTACGCAGCCGGGCCAGCTTCTCCATGGTGGTGTCGGGCCGCAGCCCCTCGTCGCGGTCGAGGACCACGGGGCCGCCCTTGGGCCGCTCCACCGTCACCGGGACGACCTCGCGCGCGAAGGCGCCGGAGTCCTGGGCGGCCGCCGCCCTCCGCTGGCTGCGTACGGCGTAGGCGTCGGCCTCCTCGCGGGTGATCCCGTAGTCGCGGGCCAGGTTCTCGGCGGTCTCGATCATCCCGGAGATCTCCCCGAACCGCTCCACGGGCTGGGCCCGTTCCCGGCCCCGGTCGAGCCGGTCGTGGAGGACGGTGGAGCCGAAGCGCCCGCCCCAGCGCAGATCGGTCGTGTAGTACTCGACGTTGCTCATGCTCTCGACGCCGCCCGCCATGACGACCTCGGCCGCTCCGGACCGCACCATCATGGCCGCCGTCGCGATCGCCTGGAGTCCGGCGCCGCAGCGCCGGTCGAGCTGCATCCCGGCGACCTCGACGGGGAATCCGGCCTCCAGCGCGATCCAGCGTCCGACACACGGTGTCTCGCTGCTGGCGTAGGACTGTGCGAAGACCACGTCCTCGATCAGGGCGGGGTCGATACCGGCCCGCTCGACGGTCGCCCGGGCGACCGTGGCGCCCAGTTTCTCGACGGGCACCTGGCGCAGGCCGCCGCCGAAGGCGCCGATGGGGGTACGGACAGGGGCGACGATCGCCGCGCGGGTCATGCGGGGGTCTCCTTCTTCACGGCACCGACGGCACCGACGGCACCGACGGCACCGACGGCACCGACGGCACCGACGGAATCGGCTCCACCGACGGAATCGGCGGAATCGGCAGATTCGGGGGATTCGGTGGACTCGGGGGCGCTCACCGGGAGGGCGCGGAAGTCCGGGGCGCGCTTGGCGAGGAACGCCCGCACCCCCTCCGCGCTCTCGGCCGAGGTGAACGCCTCGTCGCTGGCGGCCAGCGAACGCTCGATCAGTTCCTCCTCGGTGAGGTCGTGGGCCGCGTCGATCACCGACGCGCACAGGGCCAGCGCGCGCGGCGGCCGGCGCAGCAGGATCTCCGCCAGTTCCTTCGCTACCTCGACGGCCCGGCCGCGCGGCGCGACCCGGTTGACCAGTCCCCAGGCCAGCGCGGTCGCGGCCGTCACCGGCTCGCCCAGCAGTTGCATCTCCTTGGCCCGGCCCGTCCCGATACGGCGGGCGACCCGGAACGTGCCGCCGCTGCCGGGAAAGACCCCGAGGGTGATCTCCGGGGAACCGATGCCGATCTGCTCCTCGGCGACGATTAGATCGCAGCAGACGGCGATCTCCAGACCGCCGCCGAGCGTGTGCCCGTTCAACGCGGCGATCACCGGCCGGGGGAAGGCCGCCAGCCGCGCGAACAGCTCCTGCTGCGGGCGGAGCTTCTTCGCCACCGCCTCGCCCGGCGCCCGCATCGGGGCGAACTCGGCGATGTCGGACCCCGCGCAGAACGCGCGGTCCCCGGCCCCGGTCAGGATCACCACTCCGGCGGACGGGTCGCGCTCCACGGCGTCCAGCGCCTCGGTCAGGCCGCGGGTCATCGCGGCGTTCCACACGTGCAGGGGCGGGTTGTCGAGGACGACGGTCGCCACCCCGTCCGTGATGTCCAGGCGGACCTGAGCGCCGCTCATCTGTCACCTCCATGGTCGGTGGGTCTGGTGGGTCCGGTGGGTCCGGTGGGTCCGGTAGGTCCGGTGGGTCGGGTGGTTCCGGTGGGCGCCGCGGCGGCGGCCTCGGCGAGCAGGGCGCGTGCCCTGCGCAGGACGGGCGCGTCGACCATCTGCCCGTCGACCCGGAGGGCGCCCGGCGCGGGTCCGCCGGCGCCCGCAGCGTCCCAGGCGGTGGTCACCCTGCGGGCCCAGGCCGTCCGGGCCTCGTCCGGGGCCCAGGCGGTGTGGACGGCGGCCACCTGCGCCGGGTGGACGCACAGGGCGCCGGTGACGCCCAGCTCCCGGGCCTGCCGGGCCGCGTCCGCCAGCGCGTCGGGCCGGTCCAGAACGGCCAGGGAGAGCGGCAGCGCGAAGGAGGCGATCCCGGCGGCCGAGGCGGCCAGCGCGATCCAGCGGCACGGCTCGGTCAGCACCGACGGCGTCGGCGCCACCCCCAGGGCCAGCGAGAAGTCCTCGCTGCCGAACGCCAGCGCGCCCACCCGGTCCGCCCCCGCCAGCGCGGGCAGCGCGAAGAGCGCGGCCGGCGACTCGATCAGCGCGATCAGCCCGACCGAGCCGTCCGGCAGCCCGCACTCCCGTTCCCGTACGCGCAGGAACGCGGCCATCGCGGCGAGCTGGTCCGGACGCTCGGCCTTGGGCAGCATCACCGCCCGCAGGCCGGGCCGGACCGCCGCCCGCAGGTCCTGCTCCCAGTCGGCGCGATCCGCGCCGGTCCGTACCACCAGGTACTGGCCCTCGGCGGCCAGCCGGTCGAGATGGCCGGGCAGGGCGAGGCGCGCCGCCTCCTTCCCGGACGCCGGGACGGCGTCCTCCAGATCGAGGATCAGCCCGTCCGCGCCCCGCAGGTGCGCACGCGCGAGGAGGCGTTCGTCCCCGGCGGGGACGAACAGCAGGGACCGCCGCGCGGTCAGCTCCGTACCGGTCCCCGTACCGGTCCCCGTACCGGTCATACGGCGTCCACCTCCGCGCTCATCACGGTCCGCCCCCGGTCGTCGGCGGCGTACAGGTCCGCGCCGGTCCCGGTCGGCGTGGCGTGCAGGGTCAGCTCCCGGCCGTCGAAGGCGGGTCGCACCCCGCGGAAGCGGAAGCCGGTGACGCGGGCCCCGGGCCGCCGCCGCAGATAGAGGTCGAGCAGCAGCGTCGCCGTCAGCGGACCGTGGACGACCAGCCCGGGATAGCCCTCCTCCTCGCAGGCGTACGGGCGGTCGTAGTGGATGCGGTGCGCGTTGAACGTCAGCGCCGAGTAGCGGAACAGCAGCACCGGGTCGGGCACGAGGGCGCGCTGCCAGAGTCCGGGCGGCGGTGTGTCCTCCGGCGCCCGCTCCCGGGCCGCCGGAGGGGTTACGGGAGCGCCCCGGTAGACGAGGTCCTGCCGCTCGGTGAGGACCGGGGCGCCCTCCTGCCGCAGTTCGTGGTCGACGGTGACGAAGACCAGGGGACCGCTGCGACCCTCGGACTCCCGTACGTCCGCGAGGACCGAGGTACGGCGCACGGGCACCCCGGTGCGCAGCGGCGCCATGAAGCGCAGCGCGCCGCCGGCCCACATCCGCCGGGGCAGCCGGACCGGCGGCAGGAAGCCGCCGCGCCGGGGGTGCCCGTCGGGCCCCAGCTCGCTGTGGGGTGCCCGGGGCGGGAAGCAGAGCCAGTGCGCGAGGAGCGGTGCCACGTCCGTGGGGGCCGGGGGGTGGTCCAGGGTCGCGGCCAGCCGGGCCGCGGTGTCCGCGCTCAGGGTGTCCTCGGCCTCCTCGCGCCGCCCCTTCCACGCCGCGTGGGTGTCGGTGGCCGTCATGGGGTGGTCTCCTTCAGACGGATGCGTTCGATACGGCCGACGACCAGCAGGAAGGACAGCGCCGCGCCCAGGCCGGACGCGCCGACGAAGATCAGCGCGCCGTCGAAGGACCCGGTGATGTCGACGACGTAGCCGATGACGATCGGGGTGGTGATGCCGGCCAGGTTGGCGAAGGTGTTGAACAGGCCGCCGGAGAGCCCCGCGGCCTCCTTCGGGGAGGTGTCGGAGACGACGGTCCAGCCGAGGCTGCCCAGCCCCTTGCCGAAGAACGCCGCCGCCATCAGGACGATGACCACGGTCTGGGTCGAGGTCCAGGCGCAGGCGATGATGCAGGTCGACAGGAGCAACCCGGTGACGATGGGGATCTTACGTGCGGCGGTCACCGACATGCCGCGGCGCAGCAGGGCGTCGGAGAGCAGGCCGCCCAGGATGCCGCCGACGAAGCCGAAGAGGGCGGGGATGGAGGCGGTGAACCCGGCTTCCAGCAGCGGCATCCCCAGCTCCTTGATCAGATAGATCGGGAACCAGGTGAGGAAGAAGTAGACGATCGTGGTGATGAAGTACTGGCCCAGGTAGATGCCGATCATCATCCGGCTGCTGAGGAGTTGCCGTACGACGGACCAGGTGTCGACGCCGTCCTTGGTGCCGACCGCGGCGGCCTGCTCGATGTCGACGAGCGCGCCGCCCTCGACCAGGTGGTCCAACTCGGCCCCGTTGACGCGCGGGTGCTCCCTCGGCTGGCGGTAGGCGGCCCACCAGCAGACGCTGAGCACGATCCCGACGCCGCCCATGACGAAGTACGCGGACGGCCAGCCCCAGCCGTGGGTGAGCCAGGCCATGAACGGGGTGAAGACGACCGGCGCCGCGTACTGCGAGGAGTTGAAGATCGCGGAGGCGGTGCCGCGTTCGGCGGTGGGGAACCAGGTCGCCACCACACGGGCGTTGGCCGGGTAGGCGGGGCCCTCGGCCACACCGACCGCGATCCGCAGGACGAACAGCGCGATCATCGCCGAGGCGATGCCGAACAGCGGCACGAAGCCCTGGAGCAGGGTCGCCACCGACCACGCGAGAATGCTCCCCGCGTACACCCGGCGGGCGCCCCACCGGTCCACGATCCAGCCACCGGGAAGCTGGGCCAGCATGTAGGCCCAGGAGAAGGCGGAGAACAGGTAGCCGAGGGTGACGTCGCTGACGCCGATCCCGTCCTGGATCTCGGTGCCGGTGATGGACAGGATCGCCCGGTCGGCGTTGTTGAGCGTGGACACCAGGAACAGCAGCGCCACGATCAGGAAGCGTGCTCTGCTGCGGCCGGGGGACGGTGACGAGCCGACGGGGCGTCGTGCCCCGGCGACGGCTTCCTGGGAAGCGGCCATGGGATATCTCCATTGACATCATGGGGGAGGTACGGGGACGGGGTGGGCCGGTGTACCCGGTGTACCCGGTGTGTGCGTGTGTGCGTGCGTGTGTTCGGTGTGTTCCGGTGTGTTCCGGTGGCGTCCGGGGAGGGCGCCACGGGGCGCGGCGGTCAGCCGAACCGGCCGCCGGTGACGTGCAGGGTCTCGCCGGTGATGAAGGACGCGCGCTCCGAGGCGAGGAACGCCACCGCGTCGGCGATGTCCTCGGGCTGCCCGGCACGGCGCAGCGGCTGGGCGGCCACCGCCTTCTCCCGGATCCTCTCGTAGTGGTCCAGCGCGCGGACGGCCTCGGTCTCCATGAAACCGGGCGCCACCGCGTTCACGGTGATGCCGTACCGCCCCTGCTCGGCGGCGAGCGCGCGGGTGAAGCCGAGCAGACCGGCCTTGGCGCTGGAGTAGTTGGCCTGCCCGGGGTTGCCCAGGTAGCTGCGCGAGGAGATGTTGACCACCCGCCCCCACCGCTGTTCGATCAGATGCGGCATCACGGCCCGGGTGACGAGGAACGACCCTTTGAGGATCACCTCGACGACCGCGTCCCAGTCGGTGTCCGTCATCTTCGTGAGCAGGGTGTCACGAGGGAAACCGGCGTTGTTGACGAGGATGTCCACCCCGCCGAACGCCTCGACGGCGGTGGCGACCAGGGCGTCCACGTCCGCGCCGGAGGTGATGTCGGCGCGGACCGCGATCGCCCGGTGGCCCAGCCCGGTCAGTTCCCGGGCGGTGGCCTCCGCGCCCGCCCCGTCGATGTCGGTGATGACGACGCGGGCCCCCTCCCGCGCCAGCCGGTGGGCGGTCGCCGCGCCCAGCCCCCGGGCCGAGCCGGTGATGACGGCGGTCCTGTCGGTGAGTTCCAGTTCCATGGTGCGGCTCCTGTGCGTCAGGGTCGGATCAGGTCGGCGCGGCCGGCGTCCAGGACGACGGCGCCGCGTTCGACGGCGGTGGTACGGAAGGACACGACGTCTCCGTCGGTCCAGGACTCGGTCCGCAGCGTGTCCCCGGGGAGGACGGGCGCGGTGAAGCGGACCCGCAGCCGGTGCAGCCGGGAGTCGTCCCAGTCCAGGGCGCTCGCCAGCAGGGCGTGCACGGCCATGCCGAAGGTGCACAGCCCGTGCAGGACGGGCCGGTCGAACCCGGCGGCCCTCGCCGTTCCCGGGTCGGCGTGCACGGGGTTGGTGTCGCCGTTGAGACGGTAGAGCAGCGCCGCCTGCGGCAGGGTGGGCAGATCGTGGACGGCGTCCGGGGCCCGTTCCGGCATCCGGTGGGGCGGTGTCACGGCGTCCGTCGTACTGCCGCAGCCGCCGTCGCCGCGCAACAGACTGACCTGGCCCACCTCGGCCAGGAGCTGTCCGCTGTCCGCCGCCACGATCCGCCGCTCCTGGTGGAGCAGGGCGCCCTTCGCGACGCCTTTGTCCACGACGCCGGTCACCCGGGTGTGGCCCACCACCTCGCCCGCACGCGCCAGGGGCGCGTGCAGTGTCATCGACTGCTCGACGTGCAGCAGCCGGCGCCAGTCGATACCGGTGTCCGGTTCACGCGCCCAGAAACCGGCGTAGCCGAGGACGTTCGCCATGGTGGGGAAGGGGCGCGCCGTCTCCTCCATGACATACGCGAGCCTGCGGGCGTCGAGCGGATCGGCGCCGATCCCCAGACTCAGCGCGTAGAGGGCGCAGTCCCGGGCGGTGTACCGCTGCCGGACCGGTGCGAACGCGCGCCGCAGCAGCCTCGCCGGATCCATCGTCATGCCGCCTCCTCGTGCGGCACCACCAGGGCGTCCAGGGCCAGCACCCCCTGCCCGGCCTCCCCGACGACCACCGGATTCAGCTCCACGGTCCCGATCCGGTCGGTGTGGGCGACCGCGAACGCGGAGACCGTCACCAGCAGATCGGCCAGAGCGTCGACATCGGCCGGGGGCGCGCCGCGGAAACCGGTCAGCAGGGCGTGGCCCCGGGTCTCGGCGATCATCCGCAGCGCCTCGTCCCGGTCGACGGCGCCGACCCGGGTCGCGACATCGCGGAACAGCTCCGCCCGCACCCCGCCGGTGCCGAACATCACGACCGGGCCGAAGACCGGGTCGCGCCGTACCCCCACGATCACCTCGACACCGGAGGGCGCCGTCCGCGAGACGAGCACACCCTCCACCCGGGCGTCGGGCCGGGCCGCGGCGGCGCGGGCGGTCAGCTCCGTGTACGCGTCCGCGGCGGCCTCCGCGTCCGCGACACCGAGCAGCACACCGCCGATCTCCGTCTTGTGCGGGATGTCCGGGGAGACGATCTTCATGACGACCGGGAACCCGGCCGCCGTCGCGGCCTCGGCGGCCGCGGGGGCCGAGGCCACCAGCCGGGAGCCGGGGAACGGCACCCCCGCGGAGGCGAGCAGCTCCCGGGCGGCGGCCTCGGACAGCGGCCCGTCCGGGACCTCCCGGCGCGGTGCCACCGCGCCGGGGCCGGGCAGCGGACGGTCGAAGCCCTCCCGCAGCCGGGCCAGCCCGTCGAGGGCCGCGACGGCCCGCTCGGAGTCGTCGTACACGAGGAAGCCGGCCTCCTCGTACGACCGCACGACCTCCGGGCGCGCCTCCATGCACAGCAGGGTCGGCCGGTCCATGAAGTCCGAAGTGCCCTTGCGGATGGCCTCCTTGATGGCCTCCCCGTACGTGGGCGAGTCCGGCAGCATGGTGAACGAGCCGATCACACTGTCGTAGTCGCCCTGCGCGTACATGACCCGGTAGGTGTCGGTGATCAGGCTCATGTCGTTGAGCCAGCCCGCCGTCGTGTCGCAGGGGTTGTCGTCGCTGCCCATCGGGTTGATCTCGCGCAGCCGGGCCCTGGCCTCCTCGGGCAGGCCCGCGACCTCCAGCCCGTACCGCTCGGCGGCGTCGCACAGTTGCACACCGAATCCGCCGGAGACGGTGACGACCCCCAGCCTCCGCCCGGCCGGCAGCACCCCCCTGCTGCACGCGTACGCCAGGTCGACCTGCTCCTGGGTGGTGCGGGCGCGGTGCACACCGTACTGGCGGAAGAGCGCGTCGTAGACGGTGTCGCTGCCCACCAGCGACGCGGTGTGGGACTGCGCCGCGGCGGCGCCCGCGTCGGAGGAGCCCACCTTCATGAACACCACCGGCTTGCGCCGCTCGTGGGCCACGGCCAGCGCGGTACGGAGCCGGCCCGCGTCCCGTACGCCCTCCGCGTAGGCGAGGATCACCGATACGTCGTCCTGGAGGGCGAGCCAGTGGATGCATTCCGCGACATCGGTGCCGGCCTCGTTCCCCGTCGACACCCAGTAGCCGATGTCGACGTTGCGGCGACGGCACAGATAGGCCAGATGACCGCCGTACGCACCGCTCTGGCTGACCACCGCGACACTGCCGCCGGTGGGGATCGCCTCGTCGAAGGCGCTGCTGAAGGTGCCCACGAAACCACTGGCCGCGTGGAGCAGGCCCAGACAGTTGGGGCCGAACAGCCGCAGGTTCCCCCGCCGGGCGATATCGGCCAGCTCCTCCTGGAGCGCCTGTCCCTCCTCGCCCGTCTCGGCGAAACCGGCCGCGTAGATCACCGCGGCGCCCACGCCCTTCGCCACGCAGTCGGTGACCGCCTGCTTGAGCAGACGCGAGGGGAGGCAGATCAGCGCCATGTCCGGGACCCCGGGCACCGCGTCCAGCGAGGGGTACGCGGGCAGTCCCTGCACCGTCGACCGCTTGTGGTTGACGGGATGGACGGCGCCCCGGTAACCGGCGCGCAACAGATAGTGCAGAGCCCGTCCCGAGATCCTCTCGGGGTCGTCCGAAGCGCCGATCACGGCGACCGAACGAGGGCGGAATGCCTGCTCGAAACCTGTGGGCACAGGCGTGGAGGGCACGGCTGACATGGGGCGGCTCCCTGGGTGCTGTCCGTCCGTGTGTGGTGCGAGTCACCCTGCCGACGCCGCCATGGTCATACAATCCCCGCAGCCCATTCGCCAATTCTTGATACACGTGAGGTATCACCATGGAGCTGCGGCAGCTCAGACACTTCCTGGCGGTGGCCGAAACCCTCAACTTCCGTACCGCGGCAGACCGTTTGCACATGACACAGCCGCCGCTCTCGGTCTCCATCCGCAAGCTGGAGGACGAGATCGGCGCCCGGCTCTTCGTCCGGTCCACCCACCGCGTCGAACTGACCCCGGCCGGCGAGGCGGCCCTGGAGCACGCCCGCGCCGCCGTCTTCCACGCCGCGGAGCTGGCGCGCGTCGCCGAGTCCACCGCCGCGGGCGCCACCGGCACCCTGCGCGTCGGCTTCGTCGGCTCCGCGAAGAACCGGCTGCTGCCCCTGCTGCTGCGCGCCTTCCGGCAGACCTACCCGGGCGTCACACTGAAGTTCACCGAGGACACCAACACGGGCCTGGTCGAGTCCCTGGAGCGCCACACACTGGACGTCTGCATCGTCCGCGTCCCCCTGGTCCGCCGCAGCGACCTCCAGTACGTCACGGTGGAGGCCGACCGCTTCGTCCTCGCCCTGCCGAAGGAGCACCGCTTCGCGCGCCAGAAGCGGATCACCCTCCGGGACCTCGCGGACGAGCCGTTCATCGACTACACCCAGCACGCCATCCCCGGTCTGCACGCCCTGTCCACCATGTTGTTCCGGGAGGCCGGGGTGACACCCCGGGTCACCCAGGAGGCCGTGCAGGTGGAGACGGTGCTCTTCCTGGTCGGCAGCGGGATGGGGGTGGCCCTCGTGCCCTCCAGCGCCGCCCGCAAGGGCCGCGACGGTGTGGAGTTCCGCGAACTGATCACCGAGGTCGCCCAGCCCCGGCTCGGTCTCGCCGTCGCCTGGAACCCGCGGTACGAGAGCCAGGCGGGACGCCGGTTCCGCGCCCTCGCGGAAGAGGTCGGCACCGGGTCCGCCCGGCCCTGACGGGCGGGGGAACGCAGGGCCCCGTCGGGGGCGGGCTCCCGGAGAGCGCCCTACAGGTCCAGGAGCGCCCAGAGGCGACGGCCGTCCGCGCCGGTGTCGGTCCCGCAGTCGGTCACACCGAGCGCCGCCAGCTCCCGCAGGACCCGGTCCGAGGGGGCCGCCATGCCGGGGCAGTGGTTCAGGACCAGCACCAGGGCGCGGGGCCCCTCGTCGGCCAGATGCAGGCTCACCCGCGTACCGCCGTCCGCCGCGGCGGTCCGTACCAGCAGGGAGACGACCTCGGTGACGGTCTCCTCGTCCGGCCGGTACCCCCAGGCCCTGAGCCGGCCGACCACCCGGCGCGCGGCGACCGCCGGGGTCCACTCCTGGCGCTCCAGCGGCCAGTTGACGCCGCGGCGGCCGGTCATCATCACCCGGCGCCGGTCCCGGGTCGTGAGGCGTCCGGCCGCCCCCGGCCGGGGCGGGGCGGGAAACGGCGGCGAGACGGGTTTCCTGGGCGGAGGCGGTGTCTTCGGCGGATAGTCGCGGCCACCGCCGGGTCCAGCGTCCACAGGAACCTCCCCACGGTGCGGGGACCCCTTCCCCGCGCCGCTCACTCATCGTAGGGGAACCGTCACCGGGCCGCCGGGGTCCCGCGGTACGGGACGGGCCCGGCCTGTGGCGAGCGACGGCGCCGGCCGGGCCGATGTCGCGAATTCACCCCGGGGGTACATTTTCCAGGCACCCCCACACATGTGAGGATTGTTGTTTCCGGAGGCGTGGAAATCTTCACCCGATAAACACAGGTGAATATGCGGAAGCCCGGTCATTGAAGCGTGGACGATTGGTCTACTATCTGTCGGGCCGCCTCGTTCCCGTACGGCCGGAAACGTGGCGGGACGGCGGCGCGACGGTCGCCCGGTGAATACACTGCCGAAATTCTCGGAAAGGGGAGCCCGCCGTTTCTCCGGGAGTCATTTCGACTCTCTTTCGGTGCCGGGCTCCCGGTGTGGAAGAAGGGTGTCAACATGGGCCTCTCGTTGCTGCGGCGGGGGAAATCGAGAGCGGGCGGCAAGGGGACGGACGTGCTGTCCCGGATACCCCTGACGGCCGGGGCGCTCGCCCTGGAGGTCGGCCAGCCCAACGGCCACCCGATGAACGGCGCCGACGTCCAGGTGAAGGCGAACCACACCGGACATGTGGTGATGAAGGGCCGCACCGACCCGTTCGGCACCTTCACGGTCGGCCTGCCCACCGGGCGCTACTCCGTACTGGTCACCTCGGACGGCCTGCTCCCCGCCCATCTCAACGTCGACATCGACGCGGGCCGCCAGAGCCACTTCCAGGTCACGCTGGATCACTCGCGCCCCCTGGAGCCGCCGCAGCCGGGCATCTGGCTCTTCGACCCGCCGCACACCGCCGTCCGGTTCATCGCGCGCCATGTCGGCATGGCCAATGTGCACGGCCGGTTCACCCGGTTCGACGGCGGCGTACGCGTCGGCGAGCGGCCCGAGGACTCCTACGCCGAGTGCACCATCGACGCGGCCAGCATCACCACCGGGAACAAGACGCGTGACGAGCATCTGCGCTCCGCCGACTTCCTGGATGTCGAGAATTATCCGTACATCCAGTTCTTCAGCGAACGTTTCCAGCGTCATGCGGGCAACCGCTGGACCGTGCACGGCAGTCTCACCCTGCATGGAATCAGCCGCACCATCAGTCTGGAAACCGACTATCTCGGATCCGTCAATGGCGGTTATGGCGAAGAGCTGCGCTGCGCCGCCAAGGCGCGTACCGAACTCCACCGCGAGGATTACACGCTCAACTGGCGGTCGATGCTGGCCAGGGGAATCGCGATCGTGGGGCCGACCATCCAGCTCGAACTGGACGTTCAGGTGATGTTCCGCTGCGACGAGACGCCGACGCCGCCGGAGTAGCCTGCCCTCTCCGACGGGGCGGACGCGCGGGCCGACGGGGCGGGCGCGCGGGCCGACGGGGCGGGCGCGCGGGCCGACGGGGCGGGCGCGCCGGCGCCCCCCCCCCAACCCGCCGAGCCCGCGCCCCGGAGCGCGAAGAACGCGGGCCCGTCACCCCACACCGCGCGCGGCCCC
>NZ_JBHZDA010000006.1:66535-82498 GCF_042755665.1 Streptomyces sp. NPDC059142 | reverse complement strand
GCGGGGGGCGGCCGGGGGGCCCGCGGGGGGCGCGGCGCGGGCCGTGGGGGGGGGGGGGCGGCCGGCGGGGGGGGCGGGGGGGCCCCCCGCCCCGAAGCCGTCCTACGCGGCGCCCGGCAGCGAGAAGACGGCGGCCAGTTCACGCCACTCGGCGCGCGGCAGCCCCGTGGCCCCTTCGGGCCTCAGCACCTGGAGCGCGACATGGTCCGCCCCGGCCGCCCGGTACGCGTCCACGCGGGCGCGCACCGTCTCCGCGTCGCCCAGCGCGAACAGGGCGTCCAGCAGCCGGGCGCTGCCGCCGTCGACGAAGTCGTCCTCGGTGAAGCCGAGACGGAGCAGATTGCCGCTGTAGTTGGGCAGCCCGAGGTAGAACGAGAGCACGGCGCGCGCGGTGGTCCTCGCCCGGTCGAGATCGGTGTCCAGGACCACCCCGACCTCGGGCGCCAGCAGCGCGCCGGGACCGAGCGCCGCCCTGGCCCGAGCGGTGTGCTCCGGCGAGACCAGATAGGGGTGTGCGCCCGCCGAGCGCCCACTCGCCAGCGCCAGCATCTTCGGCCCCAGCGCGGCGAGCACCCGGTTCCCCGCGGGCACCGGCTCGGGGGCGGCGTCCAGGGCGTCGAGATATCCGACCATCGTGGAGTACGGGCGCGCGTACTTCGGGGCCAGCGCGTCATGGCTCACCCCCAGCCCCAGGACGAACCGCCCCGGCGCGGCCCGCTCGACCGCGGCGACCTGCTCGGCGACCGCGGACGCCTCGTGCTGCCAGATGCTGAGGATCCCCGTCGCCACGGTGATCCGGCGGGTCGCCCCGACGACGGTCGCGGCCTCCTCCACCGAGGGGTTGCCGCCGACCCAGATCGTCCCGTACCCCAGTTCGTCCAGTTCGGCCACGGCCTCCGCGACACCCCCGGCGTCACCGGGGGCGGGCTGGTGCAGGGAACCGCTCCAGATGCCGATCGGGCCGAAGCGGGCGGTGCGGTCGGAGGTGCCGGAGGTGCCGGAGGTGTCAGAGGTCATACGTCCGGCAACGGGGGCCCCGGCGCGCCTATTCCGGCCCCCGGAGAAGTTGACCCGTTCGGCCCTTCTCCTCCCGACCGTCCCGCTCGCCCGTCCGTCTTCCCTAGCGGGCCGGGGCCAGCGCGGGCAGCGACGAGGTGGGGGAGTGCGCGGGGTGGCCCTGCTGCCGCGCCAGACCGGTGGGGCCGGCGGGGAGGCAGGCCTGGAGCGCGGCCACCAGCCGCTGGACGTCCTCCTGCGGCCGGACCACCAGCCGCAGGAACTGGCTGGTGCTGCCGAGCTTGTTGCCGCATTCGCGGATGAAGACGCCGTACTGGGTGAGCATCCGGTCCCGCAGCGCCGCGCCGTCCACCCCGTCGGGCAACTTGACCAGCAGGAAGTTCCCCTGGGACAGGAAGACCACCAGATCCGGGACGGCGGCGAGGGTCTGCGCCATGCTGGCCCGGTCGCGGGAGAGCAGCGCCAGGGACTGGTGGTACTCCACCCCGTACTCCTTGAGCATGAAGACGACGCTCTCGGCGAAGGAGTTGAGGTTCCACTTGGGCAGTGCCTTGCGCACCTTCGCCGCGAGCGCCGGGTTGGCCACCAGATAGCCGAATCTGATGCCGTGCAGCCCGAAGTTCTTGCCGAGGCTCTTCAGCACGATCACGTTCGAGCGGATGGACGCCTCGTCGGCGACGGAGGGGGCGCGCTCCGCGTCGACGAAGTCGATGAACGACTCGTCCACCACGACCAGGTCCAGATCCGACAACTCGTCGAGCAGCCAGACCACTTGGTGGCGCTTCAGATAGCCGCCGTCGGGGTTGTTGGGGTTGCAGATGACCGCGACCCGTGAGCCGCGCTGGCGGATGAACCGTACGTACTCCTGGAGGTCCAGGGTGAAGTCCTGTTCCTCCTGGAGCGGGAACATGTCGACCCGCTTGCCGGTCTCCAGCGGCTGGTCCGTCCAGCGGCCGAAGGTGGGGATCGGGATGGCCAGGCTCTCGCGGACCAGCAGATGGTCGATCCACGTGATCAGCTCGGTGGAGCCGTTGCCCATGGCGACCGTCTGGGGGTTGAGACCGAGCACCGAGCACAGTTCGGCGGTGACGGTGTCCGCGTCGCTCGGGTAGTACTTGAGGATCGACTCCAGGGACCCCTGCATACGGCCGAACATCTCGGGCGTGGGGAAGTAGGGGTTGCACGGGATGCAGAAGTCGACGCGCTGCTCGTGCGCGGTGCCGGCCCTGCGGTAGGGCTCCTGTCCCGCGGGGGCCGACCCTTCCGCCGGGCCGTTGTCCGGCGACAGGCGGCTCAGCATCGCCCAGGACGGACTGTGCGCGGTGGCACGCAGGAGGCCCGTTTCGAGGGGCTGGGTCATGAAGGAGGTCTCCTTAACGTCGGTGGGTGCGGGGGAGGCGCGCGGTGATCAGCGGGCGCGTCGCCTGAGCATCACGAACATGCCGATACCGACGACCGCCATCACCCCGCCCACGGCCACCGGCAGGTAGTCGGAGGCCGTACGGGCGGACACGGGCACGGTCCGGGGAGCGGCGGCCTCGGGTACGGCCGGGTCGGCGGAGGGGGCGGGGGAGACGGTGACGGTCTCCGTGGGCGGTACGACGACCGCCTCGGGCGACGACGGCGCGGCCGGGATGCCGGGGACCGGGTCCGTGACGGCGGTGGGGGACGCCGGCGCGGTCGGGACCGCGGGCTGCCCGGGGGCGTTCTGTCCCACGGAACCCTCGGCCCCTTCGGAACCCGCGGACCCCCCGGAACCCGACGAGCCGCCGGACCCCTCGGGGAAGACGACGTCGGAGCACGAGTAGTACGTGTCCGGGGTACTGGTGTTGCGCCACACCGTGTAGAGCACGTGCCGGCCGGTGCGGTTCGCCGGAAGCGTGCCGGAGAGACGGTACGCGCCGTCCACGACCGGCGGGTCCGTGACCGTCAGGAAGGGCTTCGCGGCCAGATCGTCCCAGCGCAGCGCAGCGGTCGGGTCGTACCCCTCCCGGGTGAGGTAGAACTCGAACGTGCCGGTGTGCGGGATCGTCGTCCGGTACGTGACGGTGAGGTCCGCGCCGGGGCTCAGCCGGGTGGCCGGCCAGTCGGCCCTGGCGATGTCGAGACCCCGGTACGCGTCGAGACCGCCGCTGCACAGCCGCCCGTCCGGCACGAACTGCCGGTCCCTGCCGTTCACATCGGCGATACGGAGGTTGTCCCACGCCTCGAACGTCCGGCCGCCGTTGGCGCCGAGGGCCGCCCGGCAGGCGGCGGTCGAGGTCGCGGCGCCGCCCTCGGGGCCGCAGGCGGCGGTACGGCTCAGCGGATCGGTCGGCGCGCCGTGCGCGGACGCGGGCCCCGCCGTCAGCACCGTCGAGACCGCGAGCAGCAGGGGTAAGGCACCGGCGAGAACCGGGCCGGCGGTGCGATGGCGGAACATACCTGACAGACCTCCTCGGCGGGCCCCGACAGCGTCGGCCCCAGCAGCGTGCTGTGTATTACGGCCGGGGCCCGCCCGTTGTTCAGCGGAAGAACAACGATCTTCAGGAGGGTGGTATGTCCGATGTGCCTGCCGGATCGGGTCCGTCAGATGGGCGCCCCGGGCGGGATCCGGGCCGGCGGTCCGAGCCGCACTGTGTCGTCGCCCGTCAGGAACGCGCTCAGCGTCGCGGACGCCTCGCGCTCCCCCGTGCCGGCCGCCTCGTACAGCTCCTCGGCGAGCTGCCGCAGCGCGGCGGTGAGCCGGGTCCGTACCGCGCCGTGCAGCAGGTCGCTCCGTACCGCCCCGACGGCGGCGCGCAGCACCACCCACCCCGCGGTCTCCCGCACCGCCGCGGCCGGGCCGTCGCCCGCCGGAGGGCCGCCCCGCCACACCGTGTCCAGCAGGGCGTCCAGGACCTCCCCGGGGCCGGGGACGGCCGGATCCGCCGCGTGCTGCCAGCCCAGCCGGTTGAGCCGGGCGGGGTCCAGCAGCTCCTGCGTGACCAGCGCCGCCGTCGCCTCCACGGCGCTGAACGGGTCGAAGACCCGCCCGGCCCGGGTGTCGAAGTACTCGGGGCTCCGCCCGTAGCGGATTGCGGGCGGGGTGAGCGCGTCCAGCATCTGCCGGGGCGGGGTGAGGTGTTCGGGGCGCAGCAGCTCCGACAGCTCGGCCAGCGCGCGCCGTTGGACCTCGCCCGCCACCGGCCGGGCGCCGTCACCGCTCTCGCCCGCCAGTCCGTACGCGTAGCGCGTACCGCCGATCAGCCGGGCCACGGCGGAGAGTTGCGAGCGGTGGTAGAGCTGGAGGAGGACTGCGCGCTCCTCCAGCTCGCCGGTCTGCCGGCCGGGCGGCAGCACCGCGCGCGAGAACCCGGCGAGCGCGACCCGCCGGACGGCCAGCGCCTCCTCCAGCGCGGCGAAGGGGTCGGCGACGGGGGAGACCCAGAGCACCGCGTCGGCGTGGGCGGCGTCCGGGGCGTGCGCGTCCTCGTCGGTGACGTACGCCAGCCCCTGTTCGGCCGCGGCGCGCCGCAGCGCGGCGAGCGCGCCCTCCTCACCCTTACCGTCCGCCCCGTCGGGGAAGCGGCCGTAGGCATGGGCGACCAGGAAGTGGTCCCACGGGCCGAGCCCTTCGCCGTACGCCTCCGAGGAGTCCAGCCGCCCGTCCGGGGTGACGGTGACCCGTGGATGCGGATAGTCCATCACCGAGGGGCGGGGATGGTGCGTACTGGCGAAGTTGTGCATGAAGCCCAGCGCGTGACCGATCTCGTGGGCCGCGAGCTGCCGCATCCGGCCGAGCACCAGCCGCTCGACGGCGGCCAGCCGTTCCGGCTCGTCCGGCTGCCCGTACGGGGCGTGCAGCGCCTCGGCGAGCGCGGTGATCTGCTCCACGCGCTGCGAACCGAGCCGGACCCGGCCGCAGATGATCTCGCCGGTACGGGGATCGGTGAGCGCCTGGCCGTGCGACCAGCCACGGCCGTCCCGGTGCACCCAGCGCACCGAGTTGACGTCGAGATCGTTGTCGTCGGTCCCCTCGGGCGCCACCTCGACGCGGTACGCGTCGGTGAACCCGGCCAACTCGAAGGCTTCCCGCCACCAGTTGCCGCCCTCCACGACGGCGCTGCGCACGGGCTCGGGGATCGCCGGGTCGACGGAGAAGACGATGGGGCGGCGCACCGGGCCCGACGGCGCGTCCGGGTCGAGGGGCTCCAGCCGGAAGCGCGGCTGGAACTTCACCCGGCGGCCGGCCGCCGTCGCGGCGCCGTGGTCGTCGTGGCCGATGCCGTACCCGCCGGAGCCCGGGTGGTAGCGCCGTACCGGCAGCGGCGGATCGGGCAGCGGGACGAGATGGAGCTGCTGGACGACGGTGAGCGAGCCCGGCACGGGCACCACGTCCCGTACCGCCGCGCCCGGCGCGGAGCCGCGGAAGGTCAGCAGCGCGGGCAGCCGCAGACCGCGCGCGCCGGTGCGCGCCTCGTCCGTCAGCGGGAACGAGGCCGCCGGGTCGACGGCGTACGGGCCCTGCTCCAGCGCCGCCAACTGCTCGGCCACGCCGTGGAGATCGGTGAGCACCAGCCCGGTCGCGTCCACGACCGCGGCGCCGTCCTGCTCGCGCAGCTCCGGGCCGCTCCACAGCACCGAGGTCGCGAAGGACTCCTCGCCCGCGCGGACGGCGGCGGCGTCACCGGTGGCGAGATGGTGCTTGTTGCGCTGGACGAGCACGACCCGCCCGGCGATCCGCCGGAAGGCGGCGACCCGTACCTTTCCCGCCCTGCCCCGGTCCAGGGCGAGCCGGCTGGAGCCCACGCCGTGCGACAGCGAGGCCATCAGCAGGAAGGGTGTGTCGAACCGCCGGACGGCGAGGAGCGGGCGGTGCCCCTCGGTGTCGGGGCACAGTTCGAGGATGGGGTGGTGGTCCGGGGCCGCGCCCGGGGTCCGTGCGGGCGACTGGTGGTTCACGCCGTGCTCGCTTCTCGCTGGGGGATCCGCTCCGTACGGCCGGATCCGGGACGACGGGATCCGGCACAGGGGAAGATGCTACGTGCCCGGTCCGCGCGGCCCTTCGGCGCGCTCAGCCGCCGGCCGGTTCCGCGGGGATCTCGTACGCGAGGCGGAAGCGTTCGCCGGGGACGACCAGATCCGCGGTCTCCAGCGGGCGCTGCCCGGCGAAGTAGGTGCGCTCGATGGCGGCGACGGGCGCTCCGGGCGTCAGATCGAGGGCGTCCGCCTCGGCGCGGGTGGCGGTCCGCGCGGTGACGGTCTCGGTGGAGCGGGTGATCTGGAGACCGATGTACGACATCCGCGCCACCACGCTGCTGCCCGCCAGCGGACCGGCGCCGGGCAGCGAGACGGGGGTGCCGCCGGTGATGCCGAGCGGTTCCCAGCTCACGCAGAGCATGGCCGGTCTGCCGTCCCGGGTGAGCAGGTACTCGCTGCGGATCACCGGCTCGGCGGCGGGCACCCCGAGGCGCCGGGCGATCTCCTCGGGGGCCTCGCCGGTGGTGGAGCGCGGGGTGCCGCGCACCGTACGGCCGTCGTCGGCGGCGGTTCCGCCACCGGGGCCTGTGGGGCCGCCGGGGCTGTCAGGGCCTGTGGGGCCGCCGGTGTCGAGTACGGCGCGCTCGGGGGCGCGGTGCGGGGCCGCGAGGCCGCCCGGGGCCGTACCACCGCCCAAGGCCGTACCACCGCCCGGGGCCGTACCACCGCCCGAGGCCGTACCGCCGCCCGGGGAGTCCGCGCCGGACGTCTCGTCGCCGCCCGCCGTGACCGCGAGCCTGCCCTGGAGCCGCTCCTGGGTCCACGAGCGGGCCATCGTCCCGGAGGAAGGCCGTTCCCGCACGAACACACCGCGCCCCGCGCGCCCCTTGACCAGGCCCTCCGTGGTCAGCAGCCGGACCGCCGCCGTGGCGACGTTCGAGCCGACGCCGTAGTGGAGCGCGAGAGCGGCGCGCGAGGGGAGCGGATCGCCCGGCGCGAACTCGCCCTCGTCGATCCGGCGCCGCAGATCCTCCGCCACCGTCCGGTACGCGGCGATCGCCATCCTTGTCTCACCTTCTGGACCGCGTCTCAACATGCGAGAAGTTTTTCCCGGGCCCGGCCTGCCGGAGTCCGCCCGAAACGGATCTTCCGGATGGTTCACCGATGGCCTGATGCATCAGGTGCGGCCGAAAATCCACTTCCCACGGCAGTCTGCCACGCCCCGCGCGGAACCTGATGCATCAGGAGGGCGCCCGCACGCGGCCACGCACCGGCGTGCGAGGGGTCTGAGCAGCGCTGTTCGAAAAAGGACAGGGCTTTGCGCGGTGCCCCTGGCCGGGGCTAACTTTCACTTCCTGTCCGAGGGAAGGCGTCTTACCGGGCGTCTTGACAGGCGGACAGAACGGTGGACAGACGTACGGGCTCCCCGGACGACAGATGATCCACCCGCACGACAGGTGAGGAGGACGGACCATGAGCGAGGAGACCGGGCGGCACGCCGGAACCGGCACCGCGCCCCGCGCCGCGATCGGCGAGCACACCGCCGCCACCCGCCGCGTCCTGCTCCTGCCGCCGCTCCCCGGAGCCCTCGGCCACGGACTGCGGATCACCGCCGCCGCCCGCGCCGCCGAACTCGCCGGACAGCCCGGACTCGCCGCCGCCTACCGCGACCTGGCCCCCGCCGGGGACGACCGGGACACCGCGCGGACCGCCGCCGTCCTCGCCTTCACCGACCGGGTCACCCTCGCCCCCGACCGGGCCGGAGCCGGCCTGCTGACCGCGCTGAGCGCCCAGGGGTTCGACGCGCCCGCCGTCGTCGCCCTCGCCCAGATCTGCGCCTTCGTCTCGTACGAGGCACGCGTCGCCGCCGGACTCGCGCTGCTGGCCGGCGGCCCCGCCGCGGGGACCGGCGGCCGGCCCGCCACCGAGCCCGACGCACCGGTCGCGCAGGCGCCGGACGCGGCCGGGTCCGCCGCGCCCTTCACGCTCGACCAGCTCACCTGGCTGCCGCGGATACCCGCCGTCGACGCGGACGCGCTCACCGCGGAGCAGCGCGCCGTCGTCGACGCGCACGCCACGCTCTCCACGGCCTCGCCGTACTACCGCACCCTGCTCCACGACCCGGCCGCGCTCGACCACCGGACCCATGTCTACAACGCGGTCATGTACGGCCGGGGCGGGCTGCCCCGCGCCGAGCGCGAGCTCGCGACCTTGGTGGTCTCCCGGGTCAACGGGTGCGTGTACTGCGCCTCCGTCCACGGCAGGAAGTACGCCCAGCTCTCCCGCGACGAGGCGAAGGCCCTGCGGGTCCTGCGCGACGGCGCCGACGCCTTCACCCCCCTCACCACCCCGGAGACCGCCGGGACGGACACGGGAACAGGCACGGGCACGGACACGGAAACGGACGCGGGCACGGGAACGGGCGCGGGCGCCGTCGCCGATCCGCGCGGCTCCGCCGTCGCCCGCTTCGCCGAGGCGCAGACCCGTACACCCCCGCAGGCCGGCGCCCGCCACCTGGCCGCGCTGCGCGCCGCCGGGCTCGACGACGCCGAACTGACCGACCTGGTCCACGCCGTCGCCCTCTTCGGCTGGGCCAACCGGCTGATGCTCGTCCTCGGCGACGCGCACCACCCCGGCACCCCGTTCCCGGACACCGGATCCCCGCGCACCGACGCACGGGAGTCCTGTAGTGGGACGTCGGTCCCCGCGCCACGGACGGGCGACGCGTAACCGCCGTCCCCGAGGCCCGGTCCGACGTCGCCCCACGGCGCCCGTCGCCCCTCCCCGTACTCCCCGTATCTTCCGATCCGTCCGACCGGAGACCGCCATGCCCTCCCGCCGTACCCTCCGCACCACCCTCACCGCCGCCGCCGCGCTGACCACCACCGCCCTGCTGGCCACGGCCTGCACCTCCAACGCCGCCAACCCCTCCGGGTCCGCGGCGGACGGCGGGGACGCCGGGGGCAAGCAGACCGTCACCTTCATGGGGTTCTACGGCACCTTCCAGGACTCCTTCACCAAGACCGTGATCAAGCCCTTCGAGAAGGCCAACCCCGGCATCACGGTCAAGTACGTCCCCATCCAGAACTCCTCCGAGGTACTGGCCAAGCTCCGCGCGAGCAGCGGACGGCCCGTCGCCGACGTCGCCCTCATGGACAGCTCCGTGGCCCCGACGGCCAACAAGGAGAAGCTCTTCGCGCCGATCGACGCGTCGAAGGTCACCAACGTCGACCGTCTCGTCGACACCGCGAAGAGCCCGGACGGCTACGGCCCGGCCGTCACCTTCGACAGCCTCTCGATCCTCTACAACTCGAAGAACGTCAAGAAGGCGCCGGAGAGCTGGAACGACCTCTGGGACGCGCGGTACAAGGGCAAGCTGGCCATGCCCATCGCGGACACCCGCGGCGTCGCCCTGATCATCGCCCTGGAGAAGATCCTCGGCGGCGACTACAAGAAGGACATCGAACCGGCGATCGACAAGCTGAAGACGCTCTCGCCCGCCGTCCAGACCTGGCAGCCCTCGCCGGACGTCTACACCGCGATCCAGTCCGGTGACGCGGACGTCGCCGTCGGCTGGAACGCCCGCGGCCAGTACTACAAGGACGCCTCCAAGGGCGTCGTCCAGCCCGTCCTCCCCAAGGAGGGCACCGTCACGCAGGTCAACACGATCAACCTGGTGAACAACTCCCGGCACACCGCCGCCGCGGAGAAGTTCATCAACTACGCCATCGGCGCCGAGGCCCAGAAGGCGTTCGACGACGAGGCGTTCTACGCGCCCGTCAACAAGGACGTCGAACTGGCCCCGGCGGCCAAGGAGCGCACCACCGCCTCCGCCGCACAGCAGAAGAACCAGATCCCCGTCGACTGGCGCTGGCTCACCACGCGCTACACCGGCTGGGTCGACCGCATCAAGCAGGAGGTCATCGGTGGCTGACGCGCCGCGGGCGGCCACCGGGCACCTGGTGCTCGACGGGCTCGCCAAGATCTACCCGGGCAAGGACGGCGCCGCCGTACGGGGCATCGACCTCGCCGTGGAACGCGGACAGATGCTCGCCGTCCTCGGCCCTTCCGGCTGCGGCAAGTCCACCACGCTGCGCATGATCGCGGGGCTGGTCCCGCCCACCGCCGGGCGGGTACGGGTCGACGGCCGCGACATCACCGACGCGCCCGTGCACCACCGCGACATGGGCGTGGTCTTCCAGTCGTACGCGCTCTTCCCGCACCTGGACGTCGCCCGCAACATCGCCTTCGGCCTGGAGATGCGCAAGACGCCCAAGGCGAAGGTACGGCGCCGGGTCGACGACGCGCTCGCGCTGGTACGGCTGGGCCATCTCGCCGGGCGGCGGATCGCCCAGCTCTCCGGCGGCCAGCAGCAGCGCGTGGCCCTGGCCCGCGCGCTGGTCGTCGAGCCGGCCGTGCTGCTCCTCGACGAGCCCCTGTCGAACCTGGACGCGCAACTGCGCTCCGCGATGCGCGACGAGATCTGCCGGATCCAGCGCGAGACCGGTGTCACCACCGTCTTCGTCACGCACGACCAGCAGGAGGCCCTCTCCATGGCCGACCGCGTCGCCGTCATGAACCAGGGCCGGATCGAACAGACCGGCACCCCGGAGGACATCTACGAACGCCCGGAGCGCGCCTTCGTCGCCCGCTTCGTCGGCCGCGCCAACCTGCTCGACGGCACGGCGCTGGACCGCGCGGGCGACCGCACCCCGGTCGAGCTGCCCGGCCTCGGCACCGTCCCCGCGGCGGGCGACGCCGTGGCGTCCGGCCGCACCGCCACCGTGATGCTGCGCCCGCACCGGATCGCCCTCACCCCCGCGGCCCCGGGCAGCGGCGGCGGGGCGCGCGGCACGGTGCTCTCCGCCGGATACGCGGGCGAGACCGTCGCCTACCGGGTGCGCGTCGGCGACGACGGGCCCGTCCTGGACGTCGAACGGCCCACCGGCACGCAGGAGCCCTTCGGCCCCGGCGCCGGGGTGGAGCTGTCCTGGGACCCGGCGGCGCCCCGGCTGGTGGCCGAGGACCGGACCGGCCAGGACACCACCGACCGCCCGGAGGGCCCGTCATGACGGCGGACCCTGGCCCCGTACCCATGAAGGACCCCACGCGGGACCGCGCGAAGGACCCCGCGGAGGCATCGGACACCGAGGCGCCGGACCGGGTGGCCCCGGGGGCTCCCGCCCCGTCGTCCCCGCGTCGCGGCTCCACCGCCCGGCTCGCTCTCGCGCTGCTGCTGCCCGGCCTGCTGGCGCTGCTGCTGACGTACGCGCTGCCGCTGGTCTGGGTGGTGCGCATGTCGTTCAACGAGTCGATGGACGGCGGTCTCATCCGGCAGACCTTCTCCCTCACCACCTTCGGCGAGGTGCTGTCCAGCCCGCACTACTGGAACGTCATCGGGCAGACCATCGAACTCGGCGCCCTCGTCACCGTGTTCACCCTTCTCGTCTCCTACCCGGTGGCGCTCTTCCTCGCCCGTACCACCAGCCGCTGGCGCAGCCTGCTCGTCGCGCTCGCCGTCGCGCCGCTGCTGATCTCCTCCGTGGCGCGCACCTTCGGCTGGATGGCGATCCTCGGCAGCCAGGGCGTCGTCAACAAGACGCTCACCGGCATCGGAGTGATCGACAGCCCGCTCCACCTCGCCAACAACCTCACCGGTGTGGTCATCGCCTCGACGGAGATCTACATGCCGTTCGCCATCCTCGCGATGATCAGCGGCTTCGGCCGGCTCGACCCCGCGCTGGAACACGCCGCCGCGTCCCTGGGCGCGCCGCGCCGTACGGTCTTCCGCCGGGTCGTCCTGCCGCTCACCCTGCCCGGTGTGCTCACCGCCGCGCTGCTGGTCTTCGTCCTCAGCCTCAGCGGTTACGTCACGCCCCGGCTCATCGGCGGCGGCCGGGTCTTCGTCCTGGCCACCGAGATCTACGACGAGGCCGTCACCAGTCTCGACTGGCCGGTCGCGGCCGTCCTGTCGATGCTGCTGCTCGCCCTGTTCGGCGTGGTCATCGCCGTCTACCTGTGGGCCCAGCGTGCCCTCGAAGCCCGCTTCACCGGACCCGGGGAGGCCCGCTCATGACCGCGCGCCGTCCGTCCCGTGCCGTGTGGGCCGTCGTCCTGACGCTCCTCTACCTCTTCCTCCTCGCGCCCATCCTCATCGTGCTCGTGGAGTCCTTCGACACCTCCACCTATCTGCGCTTCCCGCCCGAGGGCTTCAGCCTCGACGCCTACCGGCAGGTCTTCGCCAACGACGCCTTCCGCGAGGGCTTCAAGGTCAGCGGGGTCACCGCCGCGGTCACCGCGCTGCTCGCCGTCGTCACCGGCGTACCGGCGGCCCTCGCGCTGACCCGGCTGCGCTTCCGGGGCCGCGCCGCCCTGGAGGCGGTCTTCCTCTCGCCGCTGCTCGTGCCGCACATCGTGCTCGGGCTCGCGCTGCTGCTGATCCTGGCGCCGATCCCGCTCACCGACACCTACTGGGGGCTGATCCTCGCCCACCTCGGGGTGACCATCCCCTATGTCGTACGGACGGTCGCCGCCTCCCTGGTCTCGGCGGACCCGCGCGCCGAGGAGGCCGCGCGGACCCTCGGCGCCAACGGACTCGTCACCTTCTGGCGGATCACCCTGCCGACCATCAGGTCCGGTCTCTTCTCCGGCGCGATCATCGCGTTCCTGCTCTCCTTCGACGAGACCGTCATCTCCCTCTTCGTCTCCGGGCAGAACACCGTGCCCCTGCCGGTGGCCGTACTCCAGTACGTCGAGTACCGCAGCGACCCGTCCGTCGCCTCCCTCTCCGTCCTGCTCGTCCTGCTCTCCGTCGTCGTGGTCGTCCTGGTGGAACGCGGACTCGGACTGCGCCGCACCCTGCGATCCGGCTGAGCCGCCCCCCCTCGTACCGACCGAACTGCCCCACCCGTCGCAAGGAGAACACCGTGCCCGTCACCCCGGCGCAGCCCCTCGACCCCACCGCACTGCACCGCGACAGCGTCGTCTTCAACGCGCTCGACTGCACCCCGCTGCCCTGGGCCGACGAAACCTACCTCGGCAAGCTCGCCGTCTCCGGGGTCACGGCGATCAACCACGCGGTCTCCATCTCCCAGGGGTACGACGCCGCCGCGGCGGCCATCGTGGGCTGGCGGCACCGTCTCGCCGAGACCGGCGGCCGGGTCTTCCAGGCGTACGGTCTGGACGACGTCGCCCGCGCGCAGCGCGAGGGCAGCGTGGCCTGGTTCGCCGGGTTCGAGGACAGCAAGCCGGTGGGCGAGGACCTGTGGCGGCTCGAAACCCTCCACCAACTGGGCCTGCGCTTCATGGGGCTGACCTACCAGAACCGCAACTTCGCGGGCGACGGCAGCGGGGAGACCGCCAACGGCGGGCTGAGCCGCTTCGGCCGCTCCCTCGTCCGGGAGTGCAACCGGCTGGGCGTCGCCCTGGACCTGTCGCACACCGGAGAGCGCTCCACCCTGGAGACCATCGAGGTCTCGGAGAAGCCGGTCCTCGTCACCCACGCCGGGCTGACCCACTTCGTCGACAGCCCGCGCAACAAGAGCGATGTCGTCGCCCGTGAACTGGCCGCGCGCGGCGGTGTGTTCGGACTCGCCGCCAAGTCCGGATTCCTCACCCCCGACGGGCTGACCCGCCGCCCGGGCGCCGAGGTCTTCGCCGACAACATCGACTACCTGGTCGAGCTGATCGGCATCGACCACGTCATCGTCGGCACCGACGTCGGCGACGAGCGCAAGTACTCCCGCGAGGGCATGGCGCGGGTGCGCAGGCTCTACCCGGAGATCCCCATCGTCGGCGAGGACCTCGACCTCGACCGGATCCACCCCGAGGGCATGGGCACCCCCGCCGACCTGCCGCGCATCACCGAGCTGCTGGCCGGCCGCGGCTACACCGCCGAGGACATCACCAAGATCCTCGGCGGTAACATGCACCGTGTGCTGACCGACATCTGGGACACCGCGGCGTGAGCGCCCGCCCGCTCCGTATCGCCGTCGTCGGGGCCGGGCCGCGCGGCACCGCCGTACTGGAGCGCCTGACCGCCAACCTCGGCCCGGCGGGGCCCTGGGCGGACACCCCCGCCGAGGTGCACGTCGTGGACGAGCACCCGCCGGGCGCCGGGCGGATCTGGCACCCCGGACAGTCCGGGCACCTGCTCATGAACACCCTCTCCGGGCACGCCACAGCGTTCCCCGACGAGACCGTGACGATGGCGGGGCCCGCGACCACCGGGCCCTCCCTGGCCCAGTGGGCGGGCGAGTACGAACCGGGCACCGCGCCCTGGGAGTTCCCCTCCCGCGCGCTGATGGGCCGCTATCTCGCCTGGGCCCACGAGCGGATCGTCCGCGCCGCCGCGCCCTCCGTCCGGATCGTGACGCACCCGGTCCGCGCCGTCGCGCTGGACGAGGCCCCCGGAGGACGGCTGCTGCTCCGCCTCGGCGACGGCACGCGCCTGCTCGCCGACGCCGTCGTCCTGGCCACCGGCCACACCGACCAGCGCCCCTCGGACGAGACCCGGGCGCTGACCGCCACCGCCGAGCGGTACGGGCTGCGCCATCTGCCGCCGGGCCATCCGCACGAGGCACCGCTCGACCTGCTGGAACCGGGCGAACCGGTCCTGGTGCGGGGGCTGGCGCTCAACTTCTTCGACCAGCTCACCCTGGTCACCGCCGGGCGCGGCGGCCGGTTCGAGGGGACGGGGAGCGGCGGCGCGCCGCGCTACCTCCCCTCCGGCCGTGAACCGCGCCTGATCGCGGGCTCGGGCCGCGGCGTGCCGTACCTCGCGCGCGCCGAGACCCCGGGCCGGATGGAGCCGGGACACACCCCGGTCTTCTTCGACGACGCGGCGGTCGCCCGGCTGACCGCCCGCGCGCCCGGCACGGTCGGCTTCCGCGGCGAGGTGTGGCCGCTGATCGCCCAGGAGGCCGGCGCGGCCTGGTACCGCACACTGCTCCGCGTCCGGCCTTCGGCGGTGCGGATGGACGCGGAGACGTTCCTGGAGCGGTACGCGGCGGCCGGCCACGGCTCCGGCGCCCAGACGGAACTCCTCACCGAGGCGGTGCGCGACCCCGCCGACCGCTTCGACGCGCTCGACCTCGACACCCCCCTGGCCGGCCGGGAATTCCCGGACCGCCCGGCGTTCGGCGACTGGACGCGCGCGTGGCTGCGTACCGATCTGGCGGCGGCGCGCGCACCGGCGGACAGCCCGGTCAAGGCCGCCGCGGCGGCGGTCGCCGCGGTGAAGGGGCAGGTGCGGCGGGTGGTCGCCGCGGGCGTGCTCACCGGCGCCTCCCACCCCGAACTGGCGTGGTTCCGCTCGTACGGCGCCCATGTCGCCAGCGGCCCGCCCGCCCGCAGGATCGCCGAGCTGATCGCGCTGAGCGAGGCGGGCGTCGTCGAGTTCCTGGGCCCGCGCCCCACCGTCACCGTCGACGCCGGGGCGGGCCGCTTCACCGCGCTCTCCCCGGCCGTCGGCGGCCCGCCCGCCACCGCCCGCGCCCTGCTGGACGCCTGGCTGCCCGGCCAGGACCTGACCCGTACCGCCGACCCGCTGCTGGCCGGGCTCGTCACCTCGGGGCTGGCCAGGCCGCACCGGGCGGGCACGGGGGACGACTCCACCGCGACCGGCGCGCTCGACATCGTCCCCGCGGAGCTACGGGTGCGGGACGCCTCGGGACGGCCGCACCCGCATCTCTTCGCGTTCGGGATCCCCGTCGAGGGCGTGGAGTGGAACACGGCGATCGGCGCGCGGGCGCGCGGCAACGCGGCGATGTTCCGGCAGGCCGACATCATCGCCCGCTCCGCGCTCGGAGCGGCGGCCGGCCGGTCATGAGGGCGCCGGGTCCGGGGGGGGGGCCGGGGCCCGCCCGGGCCCCCCCCCGCGGGGGGGTGCCCTGCGGCGGCCGCGCGGGGGCGGGGGCGCCGGCCCCGCGGGGCCCCCACCCGGCCCCCGCGCGGGGCCGGGGCGAGCCGCAGGCCCGGCTCAACCCCAAGTACCTCTTCGACACC
>NZ_JBHZDA010000006.1:22983-66525 GCF_042755665.1 Streptomyces sp. NPDC059142 | reverse complement strand
CGCTGTGAGTCTTTCTCTCTGTGCTGGGGGGGTGTGTGTTTTGTGTGTGAGAGTCTGGCGCGGGTGGGCGCGCCGCTCGCGCGGGGCCCGGCCCCCCCCGGCGGGCCTCAGCCGAGGAGCGCCGCGATCACCACCAGGACCGGCACCGACAGCAGGGTGGAGAGCAGGATCGACTCCCGCGCCAGCCGCTCGGCGACCCGGTAGCGCGAGGCGTACGTGTAGAGGTTCTGCGCCGCGGGCAGCGCCGAGGTCACCACGACGTCGAGCAGCGCGGCCCCGTGCAGCCCGAACACCAGGGAGCCCAGCGCCCACGCGGCGGCGGGCTGTCCGACGGACTTCAGCGCGGCGGAGAGCAGCACGGGGTGACGGTCAGAGCCGCGCCCCGGCAGCGTCGAGCCGCACAGCGAGATCCCGAACGCCAGCAGGACGGCCGGGACGGACATGTTGCCGATCAGCAGCAGCGGATCGAGCACCGGACCCGGCACCGTCCACCCCAGGGCCGCGAAGGCCACCCCGCACAGCGAGCTGGCGCCGATCGGATTGCGCAGCGGTGTCGTCAGCCGCTGCCAGAGCGGCAGCTTCTCGCCCGGCTGCGAGAGATCGAGCACCGTCAGCGCGATCGGCGTCATCACCAACTGCTGGAAGAGCAGGACGGGCGCCACGAGCGAGGCGTCCCCGAGGACGTACACGGCGATGGGGATGCCGAGATTCCCCGCGTTGACATAGCTGGAGCAGAGCGCCCCGATCGTGGTCCGCCCGAGGTCCCAGCGGCGGATCAGCGCGACCGCCACGAAGGCCCCGGCCGCGACGGCCGTACTGATCGCCGTGATCAGCAGCCGGCTGGAGAGGACGACCGAGAGATCGGCCCGCGCGAGCGTGGTGAACAGCAGGGCGGGCGTGGCCACGTGGAAGGCCAGCTTGGTCAGGACCTCGCGGCCGTTGTCGCCGAGATATCTGCGCCGCCCGATCACATAGCCGACCCCGATGACCACGGCGATGACGGCGAAACCGGTCAGTACTCCCTGCACGGCATGTCCCCGTCATGGATCGGCGCGGACGACGGCGGTGGAGCACATAGATGGGTCATGCAGCCAACCCTCCCGAGGAACATCACTCCAGGTCAACGTGGGCTGCCTCACCCCGCTCCGGAGATTGTGGGAACGGTGGACGGTCTCAGCAGGGGCCGACGCCGGGACCGGTGCCGGGTCCCGCTCCCGGGCCGGTGCCGCCCGTCGGCCCGCGCCCTTCGCGGCCGTCCTCCTCACGCCCGTCCTCCTCGCGCCCGTCCCCTTCGCGCCCGCGCTCCTCGTGCCCGTGCCCGCGCCCGTCCCCCTCCGCCCCGTCCAGTTGGCCGCGGGTGCCGGTGAGGCGCAGCACCCGCTCCAGCGACGGCCGGCGCTCCGTCAGCACGAGACGCACACCGTCGGACTCGGCCAGACGCCGGATCACCAGCAGCGCCGACAGGCCCATGGAGTCGCACATCGTGAGCCCGCCGCAGTGCAGCTCCAGCCGCGCCACCCCCCGGTGGCTGCGGAGCAACTGCCGTACGGTGTCGATCACTTCGTACGACGTCTCGTAGTCCATCTCACCGTCGAGCCGCACCACGACGGTGTCGGCCGCCGGGGTGGTCACGACGACGGCCAGCGGATCCGGCGGGGTGGCGGTCATCCGGGCCGCCCGGGGGAGCCGACCGGCCGGCGGGCGGCGCGCGCACCGGGGGAGCGGGTACGGGTCATGCCGTGTACATGCCCGGTCCGTCTCCTCCCACCGCGTCGAGCCGGTCGGGGCGCGGCACGGTCACGGCGACGAGCGCCATGTCGTCGTGGCTCCCGGTCCCCACCCACTCGGCCGCGAGCGTCTGGACGCGCTCGACGACCGTCTCCGCCGGCAGACCCGCGCACTCGCCGAGGACCGACATCAGCCGCTCCTCGCCGAACATGCCGTCACCGCACGGCCCGCCCCTGGCCTCCGTGATCCCGTCGGAGTACAGCAGACAGGTCTCGCCCGGCCGCAGCACCGTACGGAAGGTCCGCGCGGACACCTCGGGCAGCGCCCCGATGAGGGTGCCGCTGGTCCGCGCCACCTCCACCGCGCCGTCGGACCGTACGATCAGCGGCGCGGGGTGGCCCCCGCTGGTCAGCCGCAGCTCCACGCCGTGCGCCCGGCGCGTCACCGAGGCGAGCACCAGCGTCGCGAACCGGGTGTGGTGCGAGGTGAGCAGGGCCCCGTTGAGGAGCGTCAGCAGCCGCTCGTGGTCGGGCTCCACCAGCCACAGGGCCTGGAGCGTGTGACGGATCTTGCCGGTCAGTACGGCCGCCTCCAGCCCCTTGCCGCACACGTCGCCCAGCACCGCCCGGGTCTCCCCGCCGCGGTGCTCCGCCGGGTAGAAGTCGTAGAAGTCACCGCCCACCCGCTGGTCGTCGCGGGAGGGACGGCAGCCCCCGGCGAACTCCACCCCGTCGTAGCGGTGCGGCCGGGGCGGCAGCAGATCGCGCATCAGCAGATCGGTGACGGAGGACTGCTCGGCGAGGAGCAGGGCGGCCGAGACGGCCGCACCCGCGCGGGCCGCGAAGATCCGGGCGAAGGTCTCCTCGTCCTCCGTGAACGGGTCACGGCCGGACCGGCGCAGCAGGATCAGCGCCCCCGCCGGAACCCCGTTGCCGGGCAGCGGGGTCACCACGGCCGAGCCGATCGAGCCGAACCCCTCGGGTGCCAGCCACGCCGGCGCGGCCCCCGGGGCGATCCGGTGCGAGGGCGCCGGGGGGAACCCCCGCAGCGCCTCGGCCAGACCGGGCACGTCCGCCGGGTCGGCCGTCAGCGTCGTACGGGTGACGGCGCCGCCCCGCGCGGCGCGGGCGACCGGCAGCCGGCGGCCCGTGCGGGGGCCGACCACGACCGCCGCGTCGGCGAGATGGGTGGCGGCGAGCAGCGCCGTGGTGTCCACGCAGGTACCGGCGTTACGGGAGGACAGCAGCCGGTCGGACGCCTCGGCGAGGAACGCGGTGCGCTCCCGTTCCGTGGCCAGGGCCCGCCGCGCGGCCCGGTGGTCCGTCTCGTCGCTGAGCCACCATGTCGTCAGACCGCCGGTGCCGGTCTCGGCGCAGCTCGCCCGGTACGCGCGCTCGCCCACCGCTCCGTACGCGACGCGCGCACGCCCCGCGTGTGCCTCGGCGAGCCAGTGCGGACCGCGGCGGGACAGCTCGCAGCCCGCCGTGAGACCGGGCAGCAGGGCGGCGGCAGCCGCGTTGGCCAGCCGGACCACGCCGGCCCGGTCGGCCACGATCACCGGGTGCGGGGAGGACTCCAGCGCCACGTCGCCCACGGCGGGGACGGCCGGGGAAGAGGTCTTCGGTGCATGCCTCACATAGTGGGACGCCGTGCCGCGGCACGAATCCCCTTCACCCTCTCGCTGCTTCGAGCGCATCGTCGTCGTGGGGAACCATCCCCTCCGGTACGCGGTGCGCCATCCCCGCCCGTACCGCCCGCCGGGGCCCGGGACGGCCGGACCTCGCGGGAGCATCAGCATCCCATGAACGGCCCCGGGAGAGCCGTGACCGGACCTGCCCGGACCCGGACCGGACCTGCCCGGACCGGACCTGCCCCGGAAACGGACCTGCCCCGGGACCCGCGCCCCGTTCCGTCAGTGCCGTACCAGCGCCCGGATGAGCTTGCCGCCGTCCCCGAGGAGCGTGACCGTCACGTCGGCCAGCCGCTGTACCAAGGGCCAGCCGTAGCCGCCCGGCAGCCACTCCTCGCGCCGCTGCTCCGGCGCGGGCAACCGCGAACTCGCGTCCTGGACCGCGATCTCCACCACCCCGATCCCCGCCGAGATCCGGAAGCCCGTCACCCCGCCCGCGTGCCGGATGGCGTTCGTCACCAGCTCCGACACCACCAGGAGCACATCGACCACCGCCTGCTCGGGCACGCCCGGCGCGTGCAGGTCCAGGAACGAACGCGCCAGCGCGCGCGCCTCGCTCGTACCCGCCGGGCGCGCGTCCAGCCACGACCGCGCCCCCGACACCGCGTTGTCCGCCCCGTCGTCCACCGTTGTCATGCCCGCACCCCCCGTACGCGGCTCTGGCCTTCCTGCTGATGAGTCCTGCCCGGCGCCGGCCCCGTGACACACCGCACACGGATCCCGCGCCCGGCGCAGAGCATCGCATGTTTCCCCCGGCGCGTGGACGGGTGTGCGGGAACCGGTGCGCGGGAACTCCCCCGTTCCGCCCCTCCGGTTTGGCGTAACTTCTGCGGGGGGAGCGTTCTCGCACCGCGTGCGGAACGACACTCCGGATGTCGATATGCTTCCCGCCGGGGTGACGCCGGGTGACCGGTGACACCGGGTGAGGAGGGGGTGGAGAGTGGTTGAGTTGCCCGTGGGCCTCTCGTCGCGTGCGGTACGCGGCGGCCGTACCGCCAAGGCCGTGGTCCCGCCCGCCCCGCGCGAAGGCGCCCCCGTAAGGGAGACCGCGCACGCCGTCGTCCGCGACTCCCGTTGGGCCGCCGACGCCGTCATGCTGCTCGTCGAGGACGACGCGGGGGACGCGCTGCTCGTCGAGGAGATGCTCGCCGACAGTGATCTCGGCTCCTCGCTCACGTGGTGCCAGACGCTCGCCGAGGGCCAGCGGTTCCTCGCCGACCGCACCGCCCCCGTCTGCGTCCTGCTCGACCTCCACCTCCCCGACGTCCACGGCCTCGACGCGGTCACCCGCATCCTGCGCACCGCCCCGGACGCCGCCATCGTCGTCCTCACGGGCATGGCCGAGAGCGGGACCGGCCTCTCGGCCGTGGCGACCGGAGCCCAGGACTACCTGGTCAAGGGCCGTATCGACCCGGAGGCGCTGAGCCGCGCCGTCCGCTACGCCCTCCAGCGCAAACAGGTCGAACAGGCATCCGCCGCCCTGCGCGCCAACGAACGGATGGCGCAGGAGAACGCCCGGCTGGAACGGGGCCTGCTGCCCGTGCCGCTGCTGCGCGGCGACGACTTCGAGGCCAGGGCCCGGTACGAACCGGGTCGCGTCCACGGCCTGCTCAGCGGCGACTTCTACGACGTCGTCCAGACCGAGGACGGCACCGTCCACGCGGTCATAGGCGACGTCTCCGGACACGGCGCCGCCGAGGCCGCCCTCGGGGTCTGTCTCCGCGTCGCCTGGCGCACCGCCGTCCTGTGCGGGACGCCCCCGCTGGACCGGGTACGGCTCCTGGAGGAGATCCTCGTCGCCGAACGGTCCGACCAGCACCTCTTCGCCACCGTCACCTCACTGGTCTTCCCGCCCGGCGGACGCGAGTTCCGCGTCGTACGCGCCGGCCACCCCGGTCTGCTCGTCCGCCACGGTGCCACCGTGCGCTGGGAGGAGCCCCAGGTCGGTATGGCCCTCGGGCTGCTGCCCGGCGCGGGCCGCTGGACCGAGACCACCATCCCGCTACCCCCCGGAGGCCATGTCGTGCTCTTCACCGACGGCCTCTTCGAAGGGCGTACGGGACCGACGGACCGGCTCGGCGAGGACGGGCTCCTGCGGCTGGCGCGGCTCCACGGCGAACTGCCCGCGCAGGCCTTCGTGGACGCGCTGGTCGACGGCGCCACCGAAGGGGCCGCGCCGTACGGCGGACTCGCGGACGACGTCGCCGTGCTCCACCTCGGCTGGGGTGGCGCCCGGTGACGCGGCCCCCGTCGCGGTGGCGCGCCGCGCGCGCCCGGCTCTCGGTCCAGGGATGGGTGCGGCTCATCCTGGCCTCCCTGATCCTCGTCGTCTGCGCCTGCACGGTTCTGGCCGGAGCGCTGCTGACCCGGACCAACGACCGCACCAACGAACTCGTCGACCGGATCCAGCCGGCCCGGTCCAACGCCTTCCAGCTCCAGCGGGCCCTGCTCGACCAGGAGACCGGGGTACGCGGCTTCGCGCTCACCGCCGACCCGTCGTTCCTCGCGCCCTACGACCAGGGCCGCGCCGACGAGCAGCGGTTCACCGCGCGGATGCGCGTCATCGTCGGGTCCGACCCGCAGGCCACCGCCGACCTCGACCGGCTCACCCGCGCCGCGCAGCAGTGGCGGAGCGACGAGGCCGAGCCGCTGATCGACTCCGTACGGACCATGGGCACCGTCACCGCGTCCGGGGAACGGCTCGCCGGGAACAAGGCCGCCTTCGACGAACTGCGCCGGCTCTTCACCGTCCAGCAGGGCCATCTCGAGACGGCCAGGGACCACGCGCGCGCCGAACTGAACGACGCCCGTGAGCTGCGCGACACCGTCTTCCTGGTGATCCTCGGCCTCTTCGTCGTGACGGTGGTGGGCCTCTCCGTCCTCCTGCACCGGATGGTCGGCCGGCCGCTCAACGCGCTGCGGGCCGCGACCGACGGCGTACGCGCCGGGGCGTTCGACCGGCGCATCGAGGTAGGGGGCCCCTCCGACCTGCGGGCCGTCGGCGCCGCCGTCGAGGACATGCGGCAGCGGCTGGTCGACGAGATCGCGGCGACCCGGCTGCGCGAGGACCTGCTCGCGGAACAGACCGAGGAGCTGCGCCGCTCGAACTCCGAGCTGGAGCAGTTCGCCTATGTGGCCTCGCACGACCTCCAGGAGCCGCTGCGCAAGGTCGCCTCGTTCTGCCAGTTGCTGGAGAAGCGGTACGGCGACCAGCTCGACGGCCGGGGCAAGCAGTACATCGACTTCGCCGTCGACGGTGCCAAGCGCATGCAGGTCCTCATCAACGACCTGCTGACCTTCTCCCGGGTGGGCCGGGTGAACGACGCCTGGCAGCCCGTCGAACTGGACCAGGTCCTGGACCGCGCGCTGGGCAATCTCGCGTTCGCCGTCGAGGAGTCGGGGATCACGGTCGTACGGGAGAACCCGCTGCCCCGGGTGAACGGCGACCCGACCACCCTCGCCATGCTCCTCCAGAACCTCGTCGGCAACGCGGTCAAGTTCCGCCGTCCCGACGGCCCCGGCCGGATCACCGTCGGATGCGTCGCCGAGGGCGAGGAGTGGCATCTCACCGTCACCGACAACGGGATCGGGGTCGCGCCCGAGTTCGCCGAGAAGGTCTTCGTCATCTTCCAGCGGCTGCACGCCAGGAACGAGTACGAGGGGACCGGCATCGGGCTCGCGCTCTGCCGTAAGATCGTCGAATTCCACGGAGGCCGGATCTGGTTGGAGTCCGTGCCCGAGGGCGGCACCCGTATCCACTTCACGATGCCCGTCGTCCCGGACGAGCCCGAGCCCGAATCTTCCGCCGGACCCTCCGCCTCCGCCTCCTCCTCCGCCGAGCCGACCGAGCCGCCCGACAGGGCGGTCGGCGGGCCCCGGCCACCCACCCCTCATGGAGCCGCCCTGTGAACTCGTCATCCCCGCGCGTCGAACCCATCGAGGTCCTGCTCGTCGAGGACGACGCGGGCGACGAGCTGATGACCCGCGAGGCGTTCGAGGACAACAAGATCCGCAACACCCTGCACGTGGTGCGCGACGGCGAGGAGGCCCTCGACTTCCTCTACCGGCGGGGGGTCCACGGGGACGCGCCCCGGCCGGATCTGGTCCTGCTCGACCTCAATCTGCCGAAGTACGACGGCCGCCAGGTCCTGGAGCAGATCAAGACCGACCCCGAGCTGGCGCTCATCCCCGTCGTCGTCCTCACCACCTCGTCGGCGGAGGAGGACATCCTGCGCAGTTACAAGCTGCACGCGAACGCCTACGTGACGAAACCGGTCGACCTCGACCAGTTCATCGCGGCCGTCCGCCAGATCGACGAGTTCTTCGTCACCGTGGTCCGGCTGCCCGGACGCATGCCCGGACAGGGGTGACACCTTTCACGCAACCGGTGGGCATACCGGCGGCGTGTGCGGGCATAAGGGGAACCGAGAAGGGGGTCCCCGATCGCCTCATCGGTGCGCGGGCAGGGAGCTATGAACGAACAGACCATCATCGGAACGGCCTTCACGGCCCTCGCCGACTCCGTACAGCCGCTGCGGCGGGCCGGGCAGTTCAGCGGCGAGCCCGGGTGCATCGCCGAGGCCCGGCTGCTGGCCGTGCGGTTCCTCCAGCAGCTTGAGGCCGAGTGGTTCGCCGCCCTCGGTGACCGGGCGACCGGCGATCTGCTGCTCGTCGTCAGCGAGCTGGTCACCAACGCCGAGCGGCACAGCCACGGACCGTATCTGCTGGAGCTGGAGGGCACGGACCAGCAGGTCCTGGTGACCGTGTACGACAGCAGCTCCACCCTGCCGCGCCGCTACCCGCGCGACCCCGCCCGGCTCGGCGGCCACGGGCTGGAGATCGTCCACGCCCTCGCCGACCGGCTCACCGCGGAGCGCGTCCCGGTCGGCAAGCGGGTCCAGGCCGTCTTCGACCTGACGTCCCGCCGGGTCCCCGCCTGACCCGCCCCGGCCGTACGGCGCGGTCCGGCCCCCCTCCGGATCAGCCCTCCCGGCCGAACCAGTCCAGACAGAGCACCAGCGCGTCGTCCGTCGACTCGGTCTCCCGGTAGGCCGCCAGCTCCCGCAGCACCGCGCGCGGCACCATTGCCGCCGGCAGCAGGCTCGTCGCGCTGATCGCCCGCGCCAGCGCCCGCTCCCCGTACGCCTCGCCCTGCGGCGAGACCGCCGCGTACACCCCGTCGCTGACGAAGAGCAGCCGGTCGCCGGGGAGCACCTGGAACGCCTGCGCGACGTAGTCCGACTCCTCGAACATGCCGAGCGGGAGCTGCGCGTCCAGCTCGACGCGCTCCACGGTCTTGCCGCGCTGCCGCCACAGCTCGGGCGACCCCGCGTCCACGGCCTCCACCCGCCCCGTCGCGAGCTCGAAACGGAGCAGCAGCGTCGACACGTACGAGGCGCCCCGGTGCTGCTCGTACAGCGCCTGGTCGGCCAGCGCCGCCTGGTCGGCGATGCCGATGCCCGCCCGGCGCGCGTTGCGCAGCGCGTTGACGGCGAGATTGGTCAGCAGGGACGCCTGGATGCCCTCGCCCATCCCGTTGGTCACCGCGAGCGTCAGCTCGGTCGCGTCGGCCGCCCAGTCGAAGTTGTCACCGTGGATCGCGTACGCGGGTTCGAGCTGCGCGCCGATCGCGTACTCCCGGGCGGTGCAGGCGCGGGCCGGGAGCAGCTCCCACTGCATCTCGGCCGCCAGGGTCAGCCGGCTCGCCCTGCGCGCCCGCTGGTAGAGGTCCGTGTCCCGCTCGGCCACCAGGATCTCGTGGCCCAGCAGATCGGCGACCTGGGTGAGATCGTCGACGGTCTCCGGGGTGGACAGACCGCTGGGCAGCCGGACCGTGAGGATGCCGAGCCGTTCGCCGCGCACCGTGACCGGGAGGTGGTGGTCCACCGCGTCGCGGTGCCTGACCTCCTGCTCACGCGGTTCCTGGCTGCCGAACGCGCGGCCCTCCGGGGTGTTGTGCAGCGACAGGCCCTCGGCGGCCGGCGCCAGGGGGTCGTCGACCGTACGGAGCACCGTGAGCGCGTAGTCCGCGAGGTACAGGGTGACGGAGGCCGCTCCGTACGCCGTCGCGAGCGCGCCGCGCAACGTGCCCACCAGGTCGTGCGGCGCCGCCGCGCGGACCGCTCTTTCCACATCCGCGAGTAGAGTCACTGTCGTTCAGCTTTCCTCGAAGGGCCGGTTCGGTCCGGGGTCGGTCCGGGCTGACAAAAGGCAACGCCGGATGAAAGGGTGGATCGATGTCCCGTTCCACCGGTCAGCCGCGCCGTCGCGAGCAGGTCGCCGAGGCCGCCTGTGCCGCCTCGGAACTGCTCGAAGTTCTGTGGGGGCGTGGCCAGGAGGCCGCCCCGTCGGGTCCGGTCCCGCCGTCCCAGCTACGGGCCCTTCTCGTCATCGAAGCCCACGAGGGCGTCAATCTGCGGACCCTGGGCGAGGCGCTCGGGTCGCGTCCCTCCTCCGTGAGCAGGCTCTGCGACCGGATGGAGGCCATGGGGCTGGTGACCCGCTGCCAGAGCCGTGCGAGCCGGCGCGAGGTCGAGCTGCGGCTGAGCCTGCGCGGCCACCAGGTGCTGGACGAGTACCGCGCCTTCCGCACCCGTGAGGTGGGGCTGGTGCTGGAGCGGATGGAGCCCTCGGACGTGCTGATGCTCGCGGCGGGGCTGGACGCCTTCCGTGCCGCGGCGAGCGGGGGTACGGCGGCGGAGACGGCCGAGACCCCGCTGCGCGGCCATGTGGCGGACAGCGCATAGCTTCATTGGGGCCCCCTTCCCGGCACCGACGCGTTACTCTCCGCGCAGAGCGCTTGTGCGGAAGCAGTGAACAGATTGTTGCGCACCGGAGAATGTTGTCAAATGGCAACGATCACTTCTATTGTTGTGCGACACCTGACCTCTAGGCCCACGAAGGATTCCTGTGCAACCTCATCACGGCGCGGGTCGGGCCTTGGGGCTGGCCACGAGCCGGAACGGCGACGCGGCCGTGGTCGCCGTCAGCGGTGATCTCGATCTGGAGAACATCGCCCCGCTCACCATCGCGCTGGCCGAGGCGGGCGAGACCGTCGCGGGCCCCGTCGTGGTGGATCTGTCCCGTGTCTCCTTCGCGGACTCCACCACGGTGAACGTGCTCCTCCAGGCCCATGGCGCGCTGGGCCCGAGGCTGCGGCTCGCGCAGCCCTCCTCCGCCGTCCAGCGTCTCTTCGAGGTCATCGGGCTGGAGCAGGCCCTGCCGGTGTACGGCACGATCGAGGCCGCGCTCGCCTCCGAGGGCCCGGCGCACGCACCCGGCGAGGGGACCGGCGCGGCGGGCTGACACCGCCCCGGCGGCCGGGCCTGCCCGGCCTTCGGCGGGAGCGGCGGCCCGGCCTTCCGAGGCGGCGCCCCGCATGTCTGCGGGAGCGGCGCCCCGGCCCGCGGAGGCGGCGGCGGTTCTCTCAGAGGTAGCGGCGGATGGGGGCGACCGCCCCCTCCAGCACACGCCGCCCCACGGAGCGCCGCTTCCACCGGCCCGGCTCGATCAGCCCGCTCACCCGCAGGTCCTCGTCGAAGTCGGCGTCCAGGACGGCGGTGAACTCCTCGTCGAGCACCGCGAGCATGACCTCCTCGTCATGGTCCAGGGAGCGCCGGTTGAAGTTGCTGGACCCGACGAGCGCCGCCGTCCCGTCCACGGTGATCACCTTGGCGTGCATCATCGTGGGTTGGTACTCCCAGATCCGTACCCCGCACGCCAGCAGTTCCTCGTAGTGGCTCTGCCCGGCCAGCGCGCACACCCGCTTGTCCGTGTGCGGCCCCGGCAGCAGGATCTCCACCTCCACCCCGCGCGCCGCCGCCCGGCAGAGCAGATCCACGAAGTACGGGTCGGGCGCGAAGTAGGCCGTGGCCAGCCGCAGCCGCTTCTGCGCCGACTCGATCACCACCCGCATCAGGGTCTGCATGTCCTGCCAGCCGAAGCTGGCGGAGCCGCGCACGATCTGCACGGCTGCGCCGCCGCGGGGCGGGTGGTCGACGAAGCGGTCCCGCTCGTCGAAGAGCGTGTCGTGGCACTCCGCCCAGTTCTGCGAGAACGCGGCGGCCATCCCGTCCACGGCCGGACCCCGTACCCGTACATGGGTGTCACGCCACTCGTGCTCGTTCCTGGCGTCGCCGCACCACTCCTCGGCGATCCCCACCCCGCCGGTGTACGCGGTCGACTCGTCCACCACCAGGACCTTCCGGTGGCAGCGGTGGTTCTGCTTGAGCGGGGTGATCCACAGCGGCTTGCGGAACCAGGCCACCGCGACCCCGGCGTCCGTCATCTCCTTCAGCAGCCCGCGTTCGATCAGCCGGCTGCCGAAACCGTCCAGCAGGAGCCGCACCCGTATCCCCGCGCGGGCCCGGTCGGCGAGCGCCCCGGCGAACTCCGCGGCGATGTCCCCGCGCCAGTAGACGAAGGTCATCATGTCGACGGTGTGCTCGGCGGCCCGGATACTGGCCAGCATCGCGGCGAAGATCTGGTCGCCGTTGCGCAGCCTGAGGAGCTCGTTGCCCTCGGTCGCGGCGATCCCGGTCAGCCGTTCGAGCCTGCGGCGCAGTGCCCGGGAGCCCTCGGCCGGGGTGGCCACGGCGGGTGCCGCCACGGCCGAGGCCGCGGCGGGTGCGTCCGGAGCGGGCACCGGGGCGGTGGGCTCCGGCGGCTCCTGGCAGACCGTCATCGGACCCTCGGTCCGGGGAGCGCGCGGGGTGGCGCGGGATGAGTCATGTGCACGGACGTGCCTTCCGTCGTCGGATGGTGGTGCGGGCGGCGCGCGTGGTGCGGCCCGCACACCGGGGCGCCGCCGTCCGCCGTGCTCGCGTATGCCCCGGCCGGTGCAGATCATGTGCCCCCATAGCGGACTTCCTGTGCGAGTCGGCGACAACAAGGTGCACTCCAACACTCTTCGAGTGTGATTGCTGGGGTAAACGACGGCAGGAGACAGCCGCACCCACAGACGAACGACGGGGTGAGTCCGATGCAACAACCGTCCATGAGCGACACCCAGCCCCACGACCATGTCGAATGGGCGCTGCGCCCGGAGCTGGCGGCCGAGGCGCGAGAGGCGGCCTACGGGTTTCTGGCCGGTCTCTCCCCGGAGCCCTCCGAGCACACCTCCCAGAATGTGGTCCTGCTGGTGTCCGAGCTGGTGACGAACGCGATCCGGCACGCGGGCGAGGTGACCTCTTTGCATCTGCGTGCGGACCGTCGCAGTCTGCAGATCGTGGTGCACGATCCGAACCCCGCCCCGCCGCAGGACCGCAGCCCCGACCTCACCGGCAGGACCGGCGGCTTCGGCTGGCCGATGATCCAGCGCCTGGCCGAGAAGGTCACCGTCCGTCCGCGCCCGGAGGGCGGCAAGAGCATCCGCGCCGTCCTCACGCGGTAGCGCGCGCGGGCGCGGGGAGCACACCCGGTTTTCCTGCCACCGGGGGTGCGCATCCTCCCGGGGACGAAGGAGTGGGATGCGCGGGACGAACGGCACCGGCACGGCTGTCACGGTACGCGGCGGGTGCGCGGTCCTGGCCGCGGCGGCGCTCTCGCTGACGGCGGGGTGCGACGGTGGTACGCCGCCTCCGGCGCCCGGCGGCGGGCCCGTCACGGCGACGGTCACGGTCCCCGCGCCGGCGGCGGCCGGCCGTACGGACCCCGGAGCCTGCGCGGACGCCGACTGCGAGGTGGAACTGGCGGCGGGGGACACCGTCCGCTTCGACCGCGGCGACGGGCCCGGCCGCTTCACGATCACCCGCGTGGACGGGGCGGACGCGAGCTGGGAGCTGCCGGGGTCGCGGCACTGCGGGGCGTCGGGCCCCGGGAACATCCGGGTGCGCGGGGACGACGGCGGCTGCGTGGGCACGGTCGGCGCGGGGACGACGCTCAGCGCCGAGGGCGTCACGGTGACCTTCGTCGGGATCGGGGTGTCGACCGTACGCGTACGCCTGACACCGGGCCCGTAGGCGGGGTACCGCCGAGGGCGGCGACATGGGGCCGCCGGAAGGGCTCAGACGGCCGTGAGCACGATCTTGCCCTGGATGTGCCCTCGGGCGGCGCGTTCGTGCGCGGCCCGGGCGTCCGTGAGCGCGAAGGTGCTGTCGATCGCGACCCGGACCGTGCCCGCGTCGAGCAGGCGTCCCAGCTCGGCGAGTTGCGCGCCGTTCGAGCGGACCTGGGTGCCCGTGACGGTGACGCCCAGCCTCGCGGTCTCCTCGTCGTCGAACTCGCCGAAGAACACGGGGAACTGGGAGCCGCCGCGCTTGAGTGTGCGCAGGAGCCGGCTGCTGTGGGGGCCGCCGACGGTGTCGAGGACGACATCGACGTCGCGTACGACCTCCTCGGGACGGCTCCTGGTGTAGTCGACGAACTCGTCGGCGCCGAGCGCCCTCAGGAACGACTCGTGCGCGCCGGACGCCACCGCGACGACCCGTGCCCCCTTCCATTTCGCGAGCTGGAGCGCGAAGTGCCCCACGCCGCCCGCGGCGCCGTTGACGAGCACCGTCGTGGAGGCGTCGAGCGGGACCGGGCGATGGGGCGCGGCCTGGAAGGGCGAGGGGTGATCGTGTCCCCGCTCGATCAGGAACTGCCACGCGGTGAGCCCGGCCATGGGCGCCCCGGCGGCGTGCACATGGCCGATGCCGGCCGGCTTGCGTGCGAGGTCCGACGCGGGCGCGGCCACGTACTCGGCATAGGCGTTGCCGCCGAAGCCGGGGAAGCGGAGGAGGCCGAAGACCTCGTCACCGACGGAGAGGCTGTCCACATCGGCGGCGACGGCCTCGACGACGCCCGACAGATCCGTTCCCGGGATCACGGGCAGGTCGAAGGCCGGCCTGGTCTCCGGAGGCAGGTTGGACATCCCGTCGCGCAGGTACCAGTCCGGGGGGTTGACGCCGACCGCGTGTACGCGGACGAGCACCTCGCCCGGTCCCGGCTCGGGAACCGGCACCTCCTCGTCGCGCAGAACCTCCGGGCCGCCGTGCTCGTGGATCCTGATCGCCCTCATCGTGTGTGCCGGCATCGTTCGCTCCTGTCCGTGTGCCCGCGCCGCGGGATAGACTTTCCGGATCAGTGGTCCAGATAAACGAACCACTGATCCGAATATATGGACCACTGATCCGGATAGTCAACCGATCCGGAGAGCCAAGGGGGCGAGATGCGGGCCGACGCCAGGAAGAACCGCGAACACCTGCTCGCGGTGGCGGGCGCCGCCATCGGCGAACAGGGTGTCGACGTGTCCCTGCGCGACATCGCGCGCCGGGCCGATGTCGGGCTCGCGACGCTGCTGCGCCACTTCCCGACCCGTGAGGCGCTGCTCGACGCCCTCCTCCGTACGAGCTTCGACGGGATGGCGGTGCGCGCGGCCGGCCTCGAAGCGTCCGGCGAGCCCGGAGAGGCCCTGGTCTCCTGGCTGCGTGACTGCGTCGTGTGGACGACCGACTACCGGGGGGTGACCGTGCTGATGGCGGCCGCCATCGAGGACCCCGGGTCCGCGCTCCACGCTTCGTGCGTCACCCTGCGCGCGGCCGGGGCGCGGCTTCTCGTCCGTGCCCAGGCCGCGGGTGTGGCGCGCGACGACATCGACGGCGCCGATCTGTTCGCGCTGGTGGCGGCGCTCGCCTGGCTCGGTGACCAGCCCTCGCTCGCGCCGCGCGCCGACCGCCTCTTCGGGGTCGTCGCGAGCGCGATCCTGACGGGCGCGGGCGGTGGCGACGTCGAGGGGGCGCCGCCCTCGGACCGTAGCTGAGCCCCCTCGCATCCCCCTCACCCCTCCCGCACCTCTTGTCGCGCGGACGGCTCGGCCCTACGATGCATAGCCGGGTCATGAAACGTTTCAATCCTGGGGGGACGCGATGGGCATGGGCTGGACACGCCGGGGTCTGCTGCACACCTCCGCGCTGGGGGCCGGGCTCCTCACCGGGGTGGCCATGGGCTCCCCGGCCGCCGCCGCCCCCGCGCCGGGCGGACTGGCCGGGCGGCTCCGTATCGTCTCCGCCACCGTCGAGTACGCCGAGCAGGTCCTCGGCACCGATGCCGCCGCCCCGCTGCTGTCCTGGGTGCTCGACGGCGGCCGGGGCGCGCGGCAGAGCGCGTACCGGATCCGGGCCGCGGCCGACCCCCGCGCCCTCGCGGCCGGCCGCGAACTCCTCTGGGACAGCGGGCGCGTGGCCTCGGACCGCACCGTCGCCGTGCCCTACGCGGGCCCCGCGCTGAAGCCCCGCACCCGCTGCCACTGGCAGGTCCGCGTCTGGGACGCCGAAGGGCGCGCCTCGGCGTGGAGCGCCCCCGGCTGGTGGGAGACCGCGCTCGGTACGGAGCCGTGGCACGCCCGGTGGATAGGCGCCGACCGGCCCGCCGCGCCGCCCGGCCTCGACGGCGCGTCCTGGATCTGGACGGCGGGGGCGACCACGGGCGGCGCCCCGGTCGGACCGCGCTGGTTCCGCGGCTCCCTCGGGGTTCCCGGGGGTGCGGAGATCACCCGGGCCACCCTCGTCGCCACCGCCGACGACGACTTCACCCTCCATCTGAACGGCCACCCCGTTCTGCATACCCCCGAGCAGGTGGACGTCTGGCGCACCGGCAGGGCCGCCGACGTCACCGCCGCCGTCCGCGAGGCGGCCGGCGGCACGGTCGTCCTCGCCGCGGTCGCCACCAACCGCGGCGGGGCCGCCGCCAATCCGGCCGGACTGCTCGGGCGGCTGCTGGTCGAGACCGCCGACGGCGCCACGCGTCAACTGACCACCGGAGAAGGCTGGCGCGCCACCGACACCGAGCAACCAGGCTGGGAACAGGCCGAGTTCGACGACACCGGCTGGACGGCCGCCACCGTGCTCGCGCCCTACGGCCAGGGACCGTGGGGGAGCGGGGTCTCCGTCGAAGTGCCGGAGACGCCCGCGCCCCTGCTGCGCCGCGCGTTCACCGTACGCAAACCCGTCAGCCGCGCCCGTCTCTACATCAGCGGACTGGCCTACTACGTCGCTGAGTTGAACGGGAAACGGGTCGGGACCCAGGTGCTCGACCCGGCCTTCACGGACTACGACGAGACCGTGCTGTACGCGGTGCACGATGTGACGGAGCTGCTGAAGCGCGGCGACAACGCGATCGGGGTCACCCTCGGCCGCGGCTTCTACGGCATGACCACCCCCAACGTGTGGAACTGGCACCGGCCCCCGTGGCACGGCGAACCACGGCTGCTGTGCCGGCTGGAGGCGGACCACCCCGACGGCTCCCGCACCACCGTCGTCTCCGACACCGACTGGCGCCTCACCGAGGGCCCCACCCTCACCAACTCCCTCTACGCGGGGGAGACCTACGACGCCCGGCTGGCCCCGGCCGACTGGACCCTGCCCGGCTTCGACGACAGCTCCTGGCGCCATCCGGCCGAGCAGACCGCGCCCCGGGGCACCCTGCGCGCCCAGCCGCACGACCCCATCGAGGTCGTCGCGACCCACACCCCCACCGCGATCACCGAACACGCCCCCGGGGTGTACGTCGTGGACATGGGCCGTACGACGGCGGGCTGGACCCGGCTGAGCGTACGGGCCCCGGCCGGCACCGTCGTCTCCCTGGTCCACGGCGAGAAACTGAAGGAGGACGGCTCCGTCCACGCCGAGACCGGGCATGTTCCCGGCCGCTTCCAGCGTGACGAGTACATCTGCGCGGGCGGGGGCGCCACCGAGGTGTGGGAACCGTCGTTCTCGTACAAAGGCTTCCGGTACGTACAGATCAGCGGGTTGCCGGCCCGTCCGCGCCCGGCCGACGCGGTGGCCAGGACCGTCCATACGGACGTGGCGGAGGTCAGCGGTTTCGACTGCTCCGAGCCGTTCTACGAACAGCTCGACCGGGCGATGCGCCGCACCCTGCTCAACAACCTGCACGGGATACCCACCGACACCCCGATGTACGAGAAGAACGGCTGGACCGGTGACGCCCATCTCGGCGCGCCCGTCATGGAGTACGCCTTCGGGGTGCACCGCTTCCTCACCAAGTGGCTCGGCGACCTGGCGGACAGCCAGAACCCCGACGGGCAACTGCCGGTGATCGTCCCCAGCGGCGGCTGGGGCTACGGCGACCTCGGCCCCTCGCCCGAGTGGACGACCGTATATCCGTTCCTGGTACGGGAGATGTACCGGATCTACGGCGACGACCGGGTGGCCCGGGAGCACTGGACGACCCTGACCCGCTATCTGGACTGGGAGTTGACGCGGCTGGTCGACGGACTCGCGATCACCGCGCTCGGCGACTACCTGCCGCCCGGCTACGGCGGCAACCCGCCCGAGGACACCCGGCTGACCGCGACCGCGTATCTGCACCGCGCCCTCGTCCAGACGGCCGAGATGGGCGAACTGCTGGGCCACGACGGGACGGCGGCGCGCTACCGGAGCGCGGCCGACGGTCTCAGGAGCGCCTTCAACGCGGCCTTCCTCGACCCCTCCGGCCACTACAGAACGGCGAAGGACCCCGGCTACCGCCAGACGTCCAACGCCCTCCCGCTGGCCTTCGGACTGGTCCCGGCCGGCGCCCGCGCATCGGTCGTCGACAGCCTCGTCGCGGACATCACCGCACGCGGCGACCACCTCAACACCGGGGCGCTCGGCACCAGCGTGCTGCTGCGCGTCCTGTGCGCCCACGGTCACCCCGAGGTGGCGCACGCCCTCGCCACCCAGCGCACCTACCCGAGCTGGGGCCACTGGTTCGACAACGGCGCCGACACCATGTGGGAGATGTGGCCCGTCGACTCACGCTCGCGCGACCACTACTTCCAGGGCACGGTCGTCCAGTGGCTGTACGAGAACGTGGCCGGGCTGCGCCCCGGGGACGCGGGCTACCGCACCTTCACCGTACGGCCCGACGGCCGGACCGGTGTCACCTGGGCCCGCACCTGGATCCGTACCGTCCGGGGCGAGGCGGCGGTGGCCTGGTCGGCGGTCGGCGGCGCGCTGCGGCTCTCCGTCCGCGTCCCCGTCGGCGCCACGGCGGAGATCCATGTACCGGCCGACCACCGCGACCAGGTCACGGCGCCCGGCGGCGCCGCGTATCTGCGGACGGAGCCGGGGTTCGTGGTCCACCGGGTGGGCCACGGCGCCTGGGACTTCGTGGGGCGCGCCTGATGGGAGCACTCCCCGGATGACGACGGCAGCGGCGCCCGCACCGGCGGTCTGCGCCCCGGCGCGCCGGGGCGGTTCACTCCCGGCGCAGCAGATACGTGTCCATGATCCAGCCCTTGCGGGCCCGCGCCGCGGACCGCAGCTCCCCGATCCGCTCCGCGACCTCGGAGAGCCGGCCGGAGACCAGGATCTCGTCCTCGGTGCCCACATAGGCGCCCCAGTGGATGACGGGGTCGAGGTCCAGATGGCGCAGATACGCCTGTTGCGCGTCGAGCATGACCACGACATCGTCCACCCCCTCCGGCCACCCCTCGGCGAGCCGCCGTCCCGTGGTGATCCCGAGGGGCCGGCCCACCCGCGTCAGCCCGATCCGGTGCCGCGCGGCCAGCGCGGAGACGCTGCTGATGCCGGGGATCACCTCGTGGTCGAACCGGACCGCGCCCCGTGCCAGGACCTCCTCCAGCACGGCGAGCGTCGAGTCGTACAGGGCCGGATCGCCCCAGACCAGGAACGCCCCGGTCCGCGCACCCTCCGGGCCCTCGTCCAGCTCCTCGGCGATCGCCCGTTCGAAGAGTTCGGCCCGGCGTCCGCGCCACGCGTCGACGGCCCCGGGGTAGCCGGCGCCGTCGGTGGTCCGGTCCCGCGCGGGATCGGGGATCTCGACCAGCCGGTGGCTGCGGCCGTCCGTGTGGCGGCGCAGGATCTCCTGGCGCAGGCCGACGGGACCGGCCCTCTCCCCTCCCTTGTCGAGCAGAAAGAACACATCCACCTGGCGCAGCGCCTTGACCGCGGAGACGGTCAGATGGTCGGGGTCGCCCGCCCCGACACCGATGACATAGATCTTCCTCACCCTGTGGAGTCTGCCGTACCGCGGCCGGGCCCGCAGGGGACGGCACCACAAGAGCGGACCCATTCATAGGATGTCTGAGAACCCATCACCCCGCGCGGGGGACTACCCCGCGGCGCCGGAGCCGACATATGCTCCGCCCATGCGCGCCGCCCTCTTCGTCACCTGCGTCAATGACGCCGTGTATCCGTCCACCGGCATCGCGACCGTACGCCTGCTCGAACGCCTCGGCGTCGACGTCGACTTTCCCGAGGCGCAGACCTGCTGCGGACAGCCGCAGTTCAACACCGGGTACCGGCGCGGGACGGAGCCGTTGGTACGGCGGATGACCAGCGCCTTCGAGGGATACGACTACGTGGTCACGCCGTCGGGTTCCTGCGCGGCGATGGTCCGCCACCACTACCCGAAGATCGGGGGCGAGCCCGCGGCGGCGCTGGCCGCGCGCACCTACGAGCTGACCGAGTTCCTGGTCGACGTGGTCGGCGTGACCGATGTCGGGGCGTACTTCCCCCACACCGTCACCTACCACCCCTCCTGTCACGGAGTGCGTCTGCTCGGCCTCGGGGAACGCCCCCGCAGACTGCTCGAAGCCGTCCGCGGACTGGAGCTGAGAGAGCTGCCGGGCGCGGCGGAGTGCTGCGGATTCGGCGGCACCTTCGCCGTGAAGAACTCCGATGTTTCCGCCGCGATGGGCCAGGACAAGGTCCACCACGCGGTCTCCACCGGAGCCGAGGTGCTCTGCGGCGCCGACAATTCCTGTCTGATGCACATCGACGGCATCGCGAGCCGCGAGGCCGCCCCGCTGCGATCCGTGCACCTCGCGGAGATCCTGGCGTCGACCGAAGAGGAGCCCTGGTCATGAGCGGTACGTATCTGGGGATGCCGGCCTTCCCGGTGGCCGCCAAGGAAGCCGTCGCCAACGAGACCCTGCGCGGCAATCTGCGCCATGCCACCCACACCATCCGCGACAAACGCGCCGTGGCCGTGGCGGAGCTGGCCGACTGGGACCTGCTCCGGGAGGCCGGCAAACGGATCAAGGACCACACCCTGCGCCATCTCGACCGCTACCTCCTCCAGTTGGAGGAGTCCGTCACGGCGGCCGGCGGCACCGTCCACTGGGCCGCCGACGCCGACGAGGCGAACCGGATCGTCGCGGACCTCGTCAAGGCCACCGGCGAGACCGAAGTCGTCAAGGTCAAGTCGATGGCCACCCAGGAGATCGGCCTCAACGAGGCGCTGGAAGCCGAAGGCATCTCCGCGTACGAGACCGACCTCGCCGAACTCATCGTGCAGCTCGGCGACGACCGCCCCTCCCACATCCTGGTCCCGGCGATCCACCGCAACCGCGGCGAGATCCGCGACATCTTCCGCGACCGGATGGCCGACTGGGGCAGGGCCGCCCCCGACGGTCTCTCCGACACCCCCGGCGAACTCGCCGAGGCGGCGAGGCTGCACCTGCGCGAGAAGTTCCTGCGCGCCAAGGTCGGCGTCTCCGGCGCCAACTTCATGGTCGCCGAGACCGGCACCCTCGTCGTCTTCGAGTCGGAGGGCAACGGACGCATGTGTCTGACCCTCCCCGAGACCCTGATCTCCGTGGTGGGCATCGAGAAGGTCGTGCCGAGCTGGCGGGACCTGGAGGTCTTCCTCCAGACACTGCCGCGCTCCTCCACGGCCGAGCGGATGAACCCGTACACCAGCATGTGGACGGGTACCCACGACACCGACGGGCCGAGCACCTTCCACCTCGTCCTGCTCGACAACGGCCGCACCGACACCCTGGCCGACGAGGTCGGCCGGCAGGCGCTGCGCTGCATCCGCTGCTCGGCCTGCCTCAACGTCTGCCCGGTGTACGAGCGGGCCGGGGGACACGCGTACGGCTCCGTCTACCCCGGCCCCATCGGCGCCATCCTCAGCCCCCAGCTCCGGGGCACCCGGAGCGAGATCGACGCCTCGCTGCCGTACGCCTCCTCCCTCTGCGGGGCGTGCTACGAGGTGTGCCCCGTGGCCATCGACATCCCCGAGGTCCTGGTCCACCTCCGTGAGCGGGTCGCGGACCAGGGCGGCAAGGGGCACCGGCTGGAGAAGGCGGCGATGAAGGCGGCGGGCTGGGTCTTCGACCACCCCCGCGTCCTCGCGGCGGGGGAGCGGATCGCGTCCGGGACCAGGGCGCTGCACCCCGCCAGACTCCCCGGAGCCGGGGCCTGGACTGAGGCGCGGGACCTGCCGCGGATGCCCGCCGAACCGTTCCGCGCCTGGTGGAAGCGCCACCGCGAGAACGGCGCCGGCCAGGCCGGGAACGACACCCCCGGCGCGCACGACAACCGTAAGGACAACGGGACATGACCAGCACCGCCCCCGGTTCGCGCGAACGGATCCTCGCCCGTATCCGCAGCGCCGTCGCCGACGCCCCCGACGCACCGCAGGCCCCCCGCGACTACCTCGACACCCACACCCCGGCGGACCGGATCACCGACCTGCTCGCCGAGAACCTGGCCGACTACCGCGCCCTCGTCCACCGCACCGACACCGCGGGGCTCCCCGCCCTCGTCGCCCGCCTCCTGGCCGACCGGGGCGCCCGTACCGTCCTCGTACCCCCACTGCTCCCGGACGCCTGGCTCTCCGCGACGCCCGCGACGGTGACCCGCGTCCAGGACGAACCCGGCACGAGCGCCGGGGCCCTCGACGCGGTCGACAGCGTCGTCACCGCCTGCGCCCTGGCCATCGCCGAGACGGGCACCCTCGTCCTCGACGCGGCACCGGACCAGGGGCGCCGCAGGATCACCCTCGTGCCCGACCACCACATCTGCGTGGTCCGCACCCTGGACCAGGTCGTCGCCTCCGTACCCCAGGCGATGCCGCGCCTGGACCCGACCCGCCCGCTCACCTGGATCTCGGGCCCGTCCGCCACCAGCGACATCGAACTCGACCGGGTCGAGGGCGTGCACGGCCCCCGCAGGCTCGAAGTCGTCCTGCTCACCGACTGACCGCGGCCGGGGGCCGGCGGGGCGGCCGGCGCCGGGTCACGTCAGCCGGGGCGCCTCCCGGGCGGCGTCCACCGGCCCGTCGCCCACCCGCCCCGCCAGCTCCCTGGCCCACGCCGTCAGCCCGTCCACGTCGATGCCGTGCGGCCTGCGGTCCTGACCGGCGTCGATGACCCCCGCCCCGCGCAACAGCAGCCGCGCGCCGCCCGCCGTGTTGCCCCGGGCGGCATGCGTCAGCCCGACCGCGAGCTGGGCCATGCCCCGCCACAGCGCCCGCTCCGCCTCGGGACCGGACTTCCACGCGTCCTCGAACACCTCGTGCGCGTGGAACGGCATCCCCGCGTCCAGCAGCCGCTGCGCCTCCCGCAGGGTCTCCCCGGGCGTACGCTCCACCCCCTCGGGCTGTCGCTCCACCCCGGGCGCCCCGTACGCCAGGGGCCGCCCCAAGCCGTCCCGCGGCCGCGCACTGCGCGCCCGCCCCTCGCTGTCCCGGTCCCGCCGCTCTTCCTTCATGTACCGATTGTCGCGCGGACGGGCCGCGTCCTTCCGCACCGCGAAGTGGGGTAATGTTCTCCGCGTGGCCAGCCACCGGGGAGATCCTCTCCGGAGGGCAGGACGCCGGGACGTGGCGCAGCTTGGTAGCGCACTTGACTGGGGGTCAAGGGGTCGCAGGTTCAAATCCTGTCGTCCCGACCAGCGTTTTCGCAGGTCGTAGGCGGTATCGGAAAAATCCGGTACCGCCTTTCGGTGTTTCTCGGCGACCAGTTGGGGACCACGGGGTCTGGCGACGCCGCGCTGCCGTCCGCTGGACGGCCAGGGTGAGGGGCGCGCGCCTGGAGGATGCCGGTCCCTTTCGCCGCTGCCGGGTGCCGAGCAGGCGGTAAGCCCGGTGACCATTGCCTCCGTGACGGAGGCACTTCGTATCCGACGGGTCGTCACAAACCTCACACCCTTATACGAGCCGACTGCTGTCGCATCCGGAGCGTGATCACAGCGTTGCTCAAGTCCGTCGAGCATCAGTCCGTTTCTGGTCGGCGGGTTGTCCGGGTACGTCGGGCCGGCGCGCGCCCGGTCCCACCATGTCCGGTCGTTCTCCTGGCACCGCACGGGGGCCGAAGGGGTCCGCGATCCGGCATCCTGTGAACGAGCGGGTCAGTTCGGCTCGCCCCGGAGCACGATGTGGTCCCCGAGGCTTTCCGGAACGGTGGGGCGCCGTTCGTGGACACGTCCGGCGGTCACGTGAAGCCGGCGATGCGCCACGGCGTCGAAGAGCGTGGTGTCATGGGTGACGAACAGCACGGCCATACCGTGCGCTTCGCTCTCCTCGACCAGAAGCCGTACGGTCGCGGCTGCGGTCGACGGGTCGAGTGCGGAGGTCACTTCGTCGCACACCAGCAGTGCGGGGCGCGCGGTCAGCGCGCGTACGAGGGCGGCCCGTTGGAGCTGGCCGCCGGACAGGCCCCCGGGGCGGCGGGCCAAGCTGCCGGGATCCAGACCCAGTCTGCGGACGAGCGATGACGCCTCGTCGTACGAGTCGGCGGGCGAGAGACCGCGCAGATGCCGGGCGGTCGCGGTGATCTGGCCGATCACCGGGCGGTACTCGTCGAAGGACGCCCGCGCGTCCTGGTGGACGTACTGGACGACGCGTAGCGCCTGGTGTCCTCTCCGCTCCACCTCTCCCGCCAGGACGACGCCGTCGCGTTCGACGCTCCCGGCGCCGACCGGTGTGAGGCCGGCCATGGCGCGCCCCAGCGTGGTCTTGCCCGCGCCCGACACACCGCTGACGACGGTACGGCTCTTCGGCGGGAAGGTGAGGCTGGTCGGGGTGAGCCGGGGGCGGGAGGGATCGACCCCGACGACGGCCAGGGAACGCGTGAGGACGGATGAGGGTACCGGGCGGCCGGGCGCCGTGGACGGGCGTGTCGTGGGTGAGGGGGCCACGGTCTTCTCGGCCCCCCGTGGGAACCGTTCGCTCGCGCCCCGGCGGACGACCCGTCCTCGCTCCAGCACGGCCGTCTCGTCGGCGAGCGCGTCCGCCACACGCGGGTCGTGGGTGATCAGCAGGAGTGCCGTACCACTGTTGAGCAGGTGGCGCAGGCGGCGGGTGAGCAGTGCGGTCGTCTCCTCGTCGAGACCGCTCGTGGGCTCGTCGAGGACGAGCAGCCGCGGGCGGGTCACCAGCGCGGTGGCCAGTGCCATGCGCTGCTGTTGTCCGCCCGACAGTTGATGAGGGTGGCGGCGTAGGAGCGGGCCGTCCTCCGGGAGTCCGGCGACACGCAGAGCATGCTGGACGTCCCGCGCGATGCCGGCGCGTCGTTGCCCCCGCCGTGTCCGACCGGGTGGCGTGCGCCGGGGATGGTTCAGCGCGGCGAGTTCCCGCAGCACCGCGCCGACGCGTCGGGTCGGGTCGAGTACGGAGGCGGGGTCCTGCGGAAGGTGGGCCACGGTTCCGGCGCGTGTGGCGCGCAGTTCGCCCGGTGGCAGGGCGAGGAGGTCGACGCCGTGCAGGAGCACGGTGCCGGTGAGGGTGATGCCGGGGTGTGCGAGGGCGAGGGCGGCCAGTCCCAGGGTGGTCTTGCCGCTCCCCGAGGGGCCGACGAGTGCCAGAGTACGGCCGGGCTGGAGATCGAGGTCCACCTGGTCCAGGAGCACCTCTCCCGCGAGGGTGCGGGCGGTGAGTCCACGACACGTCAGCACAGCGGGGGGACGGGTACGACGGTCTGCTGCCGGCTGCGGTCCGGCGGCCGCGGTCGGCGGCGGAATCGGTGGGGTTGGCCCCTGCTCGGGTGCGGGGGTGCGGTCGGACCGGCTCAGGAGGCGGTCCGTGGTGAGGTTTCCGCCGACTGCCAGCGCCGTCAGGAGCGCGGCCGGGACCAGGACGGCGAGCGGCTGGAGGAAGAGCGCGTCGGCGTTGCGGTCGACGAGGACGGCCCAGTCGGATGCGTCCGCGGGCAGACCGAGGCCGAGGAAGTTGGCGGAGGCCAGCAGCGAGAGGACCAGCCCGCTCCGGTTGCCCGCGTCGGTGATCAGAGGCCGGCTCACCCGCCTGAGCACATAGCGTCCGTGGATGTGGTGCCAGGGTGCGCCTTGCAGCCGCATGGCCTCCACGGCCGTACGGCAGCCCGGCGCCAGGGCTGCGGTCCGTACCAGGCGGGTGACGGCGGGAATCTGGACGAGGGCCGCGATTGCCACCAGAGTGGTGGCGTCCTGGTGGCCGGAAGCCGCCAGCGTCATCACCAGGAGGAGAGCGGGGAAAGCGAGCAGTACGTCCAGGCCGCGCATGACCGTTTCGTCGGCCCAGCGACGGTGGGTCCCGGCCGTGAAGAGGCCGAGCGGCAGGCCCACCGCGCAGGCGGTGAGGAGGGCCGCCAGGGTCATGGCCAGCACGGATCGTCCCCCGTCGAGGACGAGGGCGAACACGTCCCGGCCGAGGACATCGGTGCCCAGCAGGTGGCCTTCTCCGGCCGTTAGCAGTGGGGCCGCGTCCGGAGCGGTGGAGCCCGCGACAAAGGGACCGATGACGGCGAGAACGACGGGCAGTCCCAGCAGCACAAGGGCGAGCGAGTCCAGGCAGCGCGAGCCGATACTGCGTCGCGGTGCGGCCGGCGGGCGGGTGGTCACGCGCGTTCCTCCCGCTGGGGGGTCAGCCGGGCGACGGTCAGGTCGGCGAGAAGGTTCACGACCAGAGCCGTCGCGGCGAAGAGCAGGGCGTATCCCTGAACCGCCGGTATGTCGCGGTTCTGCACCGACTCGACGAAGCCCGTACCCAGTCCGCGGACGGTGAACAGCGACTCCACCACGACGGTGCCGCCGAGCAGTCCGTCCACGCAGCGCGCGAGTTGCTGCACCGACGGGGCGAGACACCCCGGCAGCACATGGCGGAGCACGATGGTGCGTTCGTGCAGGCCGAGAAGCCGCAGATGGCGGACGACGGGGCTGGTCATCCGGGTGGCGACACCGATGCGGACCTGCCGGGTCAGGTCGCAGAGCTGCCGTGCGACCAGGACGGCGACCGGCAGGACGAGGACCGTGGGGGCGGAGAGCACCTCGGTGCCGCCGAGGCCCGCGGCGGTGGCGGGCAGTAGCCCGAGTCCCGCGCTGAGCCAGGCCGTGAGGAGCAGGCCGAGCACGAACTCCGGTACGGAGTGCAGCGCGAGTACGCAGGCGTTGAGTGTCCGGTCGGCGAAGGATCCCTCGCGCAGCCCCGTCAGGACACCCAGAGCGAGGGCGAGGGGGATGAGCAGTGCCAGTGCCACGGCGGTCAGGACGGCCGTCGCGGCGAAACGGTCGCCGATCTCCTGGGTGACGGGGACGCCGGTGACGAGCGACTGCCCCAGGCGCATGTGGCACAGGTCGATGACCCAGTGGAGGAAGCGCGTGGTGACCGGCTCGTCGAGTCCCAGTTCGGTACGGGCCAGACGCTGCTGCTCGGGCGTGCCCTGCTCGCCGAGGACGGCGTCGACGGTGTCGCCCGGCAGGAGCGAGGTCAGGGCGAAGACCGCGACCAGGACCACTGCGCCCTGCGCGACGGCCGTGGCGGTCCTGATCAGCGCGTAGCGTGTCATCCCCGACGGCCGCCACGTCCGCGCCGGGCGGGGTGCTCCCTCGTACGTGGGCGTCATGCGACACGGTCCGTCGGACGTGTCGCACGGGGCGGGCCGTCAGGAAATGCGGACACGGTCGAAGCGCGCCCAGTCGCAGGAGTTGGGCGGCGCGGCCCGAAGCCCGGTGAGAGTGCCGCTGTGGCCGATGTTCCAGTCGCTGAAGGCCCACACGAGCTGGCCGCTGCGGTCCCTGGCGCGATGTTGCGCCCTGGCGAGAAGGTCGAGGCGCGTCTTCTCGTCGCGGGTGGCGGACGCCTGGGTGAGAAGCCTGTCGAAGGCCGGGTCGTCGTATCCGGTGAGGTTGTTGGGTGCGTCGGCGCGCAGCCGGGAGCGCAGGTGCGTGGTGACGGGCAGGGTGGCGGTACGGCTGTGAGCGGCGACGCCCTTGGTCTTGATCTCGCCGAAATACGTGGCGGCCGAGCGAACGTGCGGGGTGACCTTGAAACCGATGTCCTTCAGTTGGCCGGCGATGAGTGAGGATGCGTTGCCCCAGGTCGGGTCGGCATCGCTGGTCTCCAGGGCGATCGTCAGGCCGTTCGCGCCCGCTTCCTCGACCAGCGCGCGGGCCCGGTCGACGTCACGTTCCCGCGCGGGCAGGCCGGCTGGGTATCCGCGCAGTCCCTGCCCGAAGAGGTCGTTGCCCGCGGTGCCGTGTCCGGCGAGGGCGACTTCGACGAGCCGGTCCCGGTCGAGCCCGAGGGTGAACGCCCGGACGAGGCGTGGGTCGTCGAAGGGAGCCCGGTTGAGCCGGAGCAGGACGGCCTGCATGGTGCTCAGCCTCGTCCGCAGGACGCGCAGCCCGTCGCGGCCGGCCAGCCGCGTCGCCGAGGCCGCTGACAGATCGTGGGCGTAGTGCACCTGTCCGGACAACAGGGCGTTGAGCCGCGCCTGTTCGTCGTTGACCGGTACGAACTCCAGTTCCTCGATGTCCGGCCCGCCGTCCCAGTGGTCCGACCACGCGGTGAACAGGGTGCTGCCGCCCGGACGGAAGGAGCGGTAGCGGAAGGGACCCGAGCCGATGGGCCTGTCGAAGTCCTTGGTGTCCTTCGGGACGATCTCGGTGCCGGCAGCGCCAAGCGCCGCCGGGAACTCGAAGTCGGCCGCGGTGAGGACAAGGGTGAGGTCTCGGCCGGACGCCCGGCTCGCGCTGAAATCGACGCCGGCGAAGAGCTGTTGGGCCGATGCTCCGGTCGCCGGGTCGGCTATACGCCGATAGTTCCACAGAACGTCGGCCGCGGTGACGCGCCTGCCGTCGTGGAACCGGGCGTCCCGCAGACGTACGCGCCAGCGGCTGCCGGAGCTGTCGCTCTCCCAGCTCTCGGCGAGCCTCGCCTGGACCGACATGTCGTCCTTGTACGTCAGGACGCTGTCGTACAACGCCTTGGCGCGGGCCTGGTCGATGAAGAGCGGAGCTGTGTGCGGGTCCAGGGTCTCCTGCGACCCGCCCGCGCTGAAGGCGGCGCGCAGCCTGCGTCCCTGGGAGGAGCCGGGGGCGTTGCCGGGGGAGCAGCCCGCCAGAGCCGCTCCGGCGGCGAGCGCACCGGCCCCGGTCAGGAGCCGGCGGCGCGCAAGGGGAAACGTCATGGTGTGCCGAGCCTTCCACTGGGTTCCGGACACCGGAACAAGCAGAAAGACGCCCCGGTCGGCCGCCAGTTCGCGACGCGCATCACAGACCTCTTCCTGGGGAGTCCACGCCCCGGACAGTTGGTGAAGCGACGGGCCAGTCTCCTGGCTGCCGGATCGCCGCTCGCCCCGCCTTCCGGCCGGTGGGCCGTGGCATAGGGGGTCGCTCCCCGGTCACAGTGGCGGGACCGCGCCGGACTCGCACCGGCTTCCTGGTTCCCGTCGCTCAGGTGTACGCCGCGCATTATGCCTGACCATCGTGTCGGCCCGGAGTGCCCCATCCCGTATCGATCCTGATTACCCGTATATCGGAGTGGCTCTTACCCGGGCTGGCTTTTGGTGCTCGCCGCGATGACGGGGCGCGTAGGGCCTTCGCGGGCCCTGGGGGCGGGTGACCGCTTCCCGCACCCTCGGAGCCCTGCCCCTCCTCCGCAGGGCTCCGTTTCATCGAGGCCATGTGGAAAGTCGTGAACTGGCGGTACGTCGCCAAGCGTCAAGCGTCCGCCAAGGAGCGCGCCCACAGCCTCCTGCTCGGGCCCTGACGGTACAGAGCGTGTACAGATGTTCTGCTCGTGATCGTCTTCTCGCCCTTCACCAGCAGCGGGCGGGCACATCCAAGGGACCCCGGGATGCCACTGCGGCGCAGATGGGCCCAGCCGGGCAGGCGGGTGAGCAGGTCCGCCTCCCGCAGGGTGCGCTCCGGCGGAGAACCGCACGGCAGGACCAGCACCACGTCCGGCGGTGCTGACCACCTTCCGGCGTGATGCCCGCCGGGCTCGTCTCCGTGCCCCGGCGCGCTTCGCCGCGCCCCGTACGGACGCATCCGGAAACCCCTGACCAGCGGCGAAGGCGACAGGCGGTCTCGGAGGCTAGATTTACTAGGACGTCCAACTATATAGTCGCGGTGAAGGCCCGCGGTGCAGGGAAGCCGGTGTGATTCCGGCGCGGTCCCGCCACTGTGACCGGGGAGTACGCCGTCGAGCAGGACGCCACTGACGAGCTGGATGTCGGGAAGGCGGACGGCGCGCGCTGATCCGGGAGTCAGGATACCGGCCGTGGGATGTTCCGTGTTGTCCACGAGGATGGAGCTGACACGCATGGCACCGGTGTGTACCCACAACCCTGGTGAACCCGCCCTCTGACGGGACTCCGGCCATACGCGATCTCGCGCCCCCGGTATCCGTACGCCACCCGCGTGCGTGTGCGGTGACGGCGTGTGCCATCCCCGGATCCCTCCTGACGAGAGCAGGCAGTCATGGTCCGCGAGCACGAACGCGCCTCCGCGCGCGAGTTGACCCACTTCGTCGGCGGCAAACACACCCGGGGCACCTCGGGGTCCTACGGCGAGGTGTACGACCCCAACACCGGCGAGGTCCAGGCCCTGGTGCCCCTCGCGAACCGCACCGAGGCGGAGGCGGTCATCGCCGATTCCGCCAACGCGCAACCAGAGTGGGGCGAGTGGAACCCGCAGCGCCGCGCCCGGGTCCTGATGCGATTCCTCCAGCTCGTCGAGCAGGAGAAGGACGGACTGGCCCGGCTGCTGTCCGCCGAGCACGGAAAGACCATCGCGGACGCACACGGCGACATCCAACGCGGCCTGGAGGTAGTCGAGTTCGCCGCAGGTATCCCACATCTCCTCAAGGGTGAGTTCACCGACAACGCCGGCACCGGCATCGACGTCCACTCCCTGCGCTCCCCGCTCGGAGTGGTCGCGGGAATCACGCCGTTCAACTTCCCCGCGATGATCCCTCTGTGGAAGGCCGCCCCCGCCCTGGCCTGCGGCAACGCCTTCATCCTCAAGCCCTCCGAGCGGGATCCGTCCGTCCCGCTGCGGCTCGCCGAACTGTTCCTGGAGGCAGGGCTGCCGCCCGGTGTCCTCAACGTCGTCAACGGCGCCCGCGAGACCGTCGACACCCTTCTCGAAGACCCTCGCGTGGCAGCGCTCGGTTTCGTCGGCTCCACCCCGGTCGCCGCGCACGTCTATGCCACCGCGGCGGCTCACGGCAAGCGCGCCCAGTGCTTCGGTGGCGCCAAGAACCACATGATCGTGATGCCGGACGCCGACCTCGACCAGGCAGTGGACGCCCTGATCGGCGCGGGGTACGGATCGGCGGGCGAGCGGTGCATGGCGATCTCCGTCGCCGTCCCGGTCGGTGAGGACACCGCGGACGCGCTCGTGGCCCGGCTGAAGGAGCGCATCGGTTCGCTGCGGATCGGCCGCAGCGACGACCCCGGGGCCGACTTCGGTCCACTGGTCGGCCAGGACGCCGTCGACCGGGTCCGCTCGTATGTCGACCTCGGGGTCGAGGAGGGTGCGGAACTCGTCGTGGACGGAAGGGACTTCGTCCTGCCCGGTCATGAGAACGGCTTCTTCGCCGGCGCGTCGCTCTTCGACCGGGTCACCCCGGCCATGCGTATCTACCAGGAGGAGATCTTCGGCCCGGTCCTCACGGTCGTCCGGGCGGCGGACTACGAGGAGGCCCTGCGCCTGCCCAGCGAGCACCTCTACGGCAACGGTGTCGCGATCTTCACCCGGGACGGTGACACCGCACGCGACTTCACCCGGCGCGTGAACACCGGCATGGTCGGTGTCAACGTGCCCATCCCCGTGCCCGTCGCCTACCACACCTTCGGCGGCTGGAAGCGCTCCGGATTCGGCGACCTCAACCAGCACGGGCCGGACGCCATCCGCTTCTACACCCGGACGAAGACCGTCACCTCGCGCTGGCCCGCCGGCCTGCGGGAAGGCGCGAGCTTCACGATCCCCACGATGGGGTGAGCGACATGACCAGCACCCTGCTCACCGAGGACCAGCAGGCCCTCGTGGAGACCACGCTCGACTTCGCCCAGGACCACCTCGCCCCGCACGCCCTGGACTGGGACCGCGACAAGCACTTCCCCGTGGACGTGCTGCGCAAGGCGGCCGGACTCGGCCTCGGAGGCGTCTACGTCCGTGAGGAGTCCGGAGGAGCGGGCCTCAGCCGAGCCGACGCCGTCCTCGTGTTCGAGACCCTTGCCTCCGGTTGCCCGTCCATCGCGGGCTACCTCTCCATCCACAACATGGTCGCCTGGATGATCGACCACTACGGCGACGACACCCAACGCGAGCGGTGGCTGCCGCGCCTGTGCGCCATGGACGACCTGGCCAGCTACTGCCTGACCGAGCCGGGCGCCGGCTCGGACGCGGCAGCCCTGACCAGCCGCGCCGTACGGAAGGGCGACGGCTGGGTACTCACCGGCGTCAAGCAGTTCATCTCCGGTGCCGGAGCCTCCCAGCTGTACGTCGTGATGGCCCGCACCGGCGGTGAAGGTGCCGACGGGGTGTCCGCGTTCCTCGTCGACAAGGACGACACCGGCCTCTCCTTCGGGCCGAACGAACGGAAGATGGGCTGGAACGCCCAGCCGACTCGTCAGGTCGTTCTGGACGGCGTACGGCTGCCCGCCGGCCGCCTCCTCGGCCGCGAGGGCGAAGGCTTCCGTATCGCCATGAACGGCCTCAACGGAGGTCGGCTCGGCATCGCCGCCTGCTCCCTGGGCGGCGCCCGCAGCGCCCTCGACCGCAGCCTGGTCCACCTCGCCGACCGCGAGGCATTCGGCGCGCGGCTCCTGGACGCGCAGGCCCTGCGCTTCCGGCTCGCCGACATGGCGACGGAACTCGCCGCCGCTCGTGCCCTGGTCCAGCAGGCCGCACAGGCACTCGACCGGGGCGATCCGCAGGCGCCGTACCTGTGCGCGATGGCGAAGCGGTTCGCCACCGACACCGGCTACTCGGTCGCCGACCGTGCGCTGCAACTGCACGGCGGCTACGGCTACCTCAGCGAGTACGGCATCGAGAAGATCGTCCGTGACCTGCGGGTCCACCAGATCCTGGAAGGAACCAACGAGATCATGCGCGTCATCGTGGCCCGCGGTCTGACCGAGGCGTTCGGATGAGCGACGTCCTGCTGCGTACGCGCGGCCACGCCGCGCACATCACCCTCAACCGCCCGGAGGCCCTGAACTCCCTGACCCACGAGATGGTGCTCCGTATCGACGAGGCGCTCAGCGAGTGGGAGCACGACCCGGCCGTCGGGACCGTCGTCCTCACCGGCGCGGGGGAGCGTGGTCTGTGCGCCGGTGGCGACATCCGCGCCATCCACGACGACGCCCGGGACGGCGACGGAGCAGCCTCGGCCGGCTTCTGGCGTGACGAATACCGGCTCAACGCCCGGATCGCCCGCTACCCGAAACCGTACGTCGCCGTGATGGACGGGATCGTGATGGGCGGCGGCGTCGGTGTCTCCGCGCACGGCAGCGTCCGTGTCGTCACCGAGCGGTCCCGGATCGCCATGCCGGAGACCGGCATCGGCTTCGTCCCCGACGTCGGCGGCACCTACCTCCTCGCCCTCGCGCCCGGAGAGCTGGGCACCCGTCTCGCACTCACGGGGGCACCGATCGGCGCCACGGACGCTCTGCTGTGCGGGCTCGCCGACCACTACATGCCCTCGGACTCGCTCCGGTCCTTCGTCGACGACCTTGCCGAACTGCCGGTGCACGAGGCTCTCGGGCGTCACGTCCAGGACCCGCCGCCAGAGGAATCGGCCGCCCGCAGGGACTGGATCGACCGCTGCTTCTCCGCGGACACGGTCGAGGACATCGTCCAGCGGCTCCTCGCCCAGGAGGATCCGGCAGCCAAGGAGACCGCCGGGACCCTGCTCGGCAAGTCCCCGACCGCACTCAAAGTCACCCTGAGGGCTCTGCGCCGGGCCCGCCGGCTCGGCCCGCTGGAGCGGGTCCTCGACCAGGAGTACCGCGTCTCCTGCGCCTGTCTGCGCGGCCCCGACCTGGTGGAGGGAATCCGAGCCCAGGTCATCGACAAGGACCGCAACCCCCGCTGGACGCCGGCCACTCTCGCCGAGGTCGGCGACGCGGAGGTCGACCGCTTCTTCACCCCCCTCGGCGAGAGCGAACTCCGCCTCGCCGCCGGATCCGACACCACCGAGGAGGTGGTCTGGTGAGCAGGACCATCGCGTTCATCGGACTCGGACACATGGGCGGCCCCATGGCCGCCAACCTGACCAAGGCCGCTCGGCCACGACCTGGTCCCCGCGGCCGTGGAGGCCGCCACCCGGACCGGTGTCGAGCCCGTCACGTCCGTGGCGGAGGCCGTCGCCGTCGCCGACGTGGTCATCAGCATGCTTCCCGCCGGACGCCACGTCCTCGGCCTCTACGACGGCATCCTCACCGCCGCGCGACCCGGCACCCTCTTCGTCGACTGCTCCACCATCGACGTCGCCGATGCCCGCACCGCTCATGAACGGGCCCTCGCCGCGGGCCTGCGCGCCGTGGACGCGCCCGTCTCCGGCGGCGTGGTCGGGGCCGAGGCCGCCACCCTGACCTTCATGGCCGGTGGGGGCGAGGCCGAGTTCGCCGAGGCGCGACCCCTGCTGGAGGCCATGGGCAAGAAGGCCGTGCACTGCGGCGGGCCCGGGGCGGGACAGGCCGCGAAGATCTGCAACAACATGATCCTCGGCGTCTCCATGATCGCCGTCAGTGAAGCGTTCGTCCTCGGCGAAAGCCTCGGTCTGTCCCACCAGGCGCTGTACGAGGTGGCCTCGACGGCGTCCGGGCAGTGCTGGGCGCTCAGCGTCAACTGCCCCGTCCCCGGGCCGGTGCCGACGAGCCCCGCCAACCGTGAGTACCGGCCCGGGTTCGCCGCCTCCCTGATGGCCAAGGACCTCGGCCTTGCGGCGAACGCGGTCCGCGAGGGGAGTGTGCACGCGGAACTCGGCCTGCGAGCGGCAGAGTTGTACGCCGCCTACGCCGAACGGGCCGGTGACACGGAGGACTTCTCCGGCATCGTACGCACCATCAGGGACCGGAGCGGAGAAACCACATGAGCACCGAGCACGCGAGCACCACGTACCGGACCATCCTGGTCGAGCGCAGGGGCCGCACCGCCCTGCTCACCCTCAACAGGCCGAAGGCGCTCAACGCGCTCAACCTCCAGGTGATGAACGAGGTCGTCGCCGCGACCGAGGCTCTTGACCGGGACCCCGAGTGCGGTTGCATCGTGATCACCGGCTCGGCGAAGGCGTTCGCGGCCGGCGCCGACATCAAGGAGATGCAGCCACAGGGGTACATGGACATGTATCTCGCCGACTGGTTCGCGGCCTGGGACCGGCTCGGACAGCTACGGACCCCGACCGTCGCCGCCGTCTCCGGATACGCACTCGGCGGCGGCTGCGAGTTGGCCATGCTCTGCGACATCCTGCTCGCCGCCGACACCGCCGTCTTCGGCCAGCCCGAGATCAAACTCGGAGTGATCCCCGGCATCGGCGGCTCCCAGCGGCTGACCCGGGCGGTGGGCAAGGCCAAGGCGATGGATCTGTGCCTGACCGGGCGCACCATGGACGCCGCCGAGGCGGAGCGGTCCGGGCTGGTCTCGCGGATCGTCCCGGCCGACGAACTGGTCGAGGAGGCGCTGGCGGTCGCCGGGACGGTGGCGGATATGTCGCTTCCGATCGCGATGATGGCGAAGGAGGCGGTCGGGCGGGCCTTCGAGACCACGCTCGCCGAAGGCGTCCGATTCGAACGCCGCCTGTTCCACGCGGTGTTCGCCACCGCAGACCAGAAGGAGGGCATGGCAGCCTTCACCGACAAGCGGGCACCCACCTTCCGTCACCGCTGAACCACGCGGAACGCGCGTGGCTCCGGAACCGTTCCGGGGCCACGCACGGGACCCCGGAGATGGGGTATCTGCGCACCGTACGAGGCCCTGCGCCGTCACACCACCGTGCGCTCCACCGGGTACGGCACGTAAGTACGCCGGTCGGGAACGACCAGGCCGGCGGCTGACCACGACGACGCTCTCCTCGGCGTCGCCGCCCGCCGTGGTTTCTCCACCTCACGCACGGTGGCAGGGCTCGTACCCTGCCACCGTGCGGAAGTACCCGCGTCGCGGGTCAGTCATGCCGGTGTCCCAGCCGCCGAGGACCGGAACGGCCGGACACGGGATCAACAGCCGACAACGGGATCAACAGCCGCCACCGTCCGCCGAATTGCTGCCGTGGAATCCTCCGGCCGCGTCACCGGCCGCTCTCCTTGACGGCTTCCAGAGCTCCGAAGACCGTGAGGGCGTCGCGGAGCGCCGCGACATCGTGCGTGCGTATGAAGTCCGCGCCGCTACGCGCGGCGTACAGTTCCGCCGCCAGTGTGGCCGGACCGATTCCGGGAAGGCCGCTCCCGGTCAGCGCCCGCAGGAACGACTTGCGGGAAGGGGAGACGAGTACGGGTACGTCGAAGCGGGCCTTGAGCTGTTCGAGACCCGCAAGCGTCCTCAGCGACGGTTCAGGCGTGCTGCCCAGGAAGTGTCCCAGACCGGGGTCGATGACCAGCCTGTCGTGTGCGATGCCGGCCTTCTCCAAGGCGGCCAGACGCTCGTCGAAGAACTCCTCCATCGCTCTGGACACTTCGGCGGGATCGGTTCGCACTCTTGTGGCGGGGCCGAGGCGCTGTACGGAGTGCATGACGACGAGTCGGCACCCGGTGTCGGCGAGCTCCCCGTACTGAGCGGGATCGGCGAAGCCCTGGATGTCGTTGAGATAGGTGGCGCCCCGCGCAGCGGCGAACCGCTGTGTAGCGGACTGGTACGAGTCGACCGATACCGGGATGTCTTCGGTGACCAGCTGATCGATGACGTCGACCAGCCGCCTCATCTCCTCGTCCGCGGGCACCTGCTGGGCTCCCGGATGGCTCGCGGCAGGCCCGAGCTCGATGACGTCGGCCCCTTCCTCGCGCAAGCGGTGCGCGTGAGCCACCGCCGCCCGCGTGCTCAGGAACCTGTTCCCGTCCGAGAACGAATCCGTGGTGATGTTGACGATGCCGACCAGCGAGGGACGGCGGATTCCCACCGGCGAGGTATTCACGTGCTTATCCATGGAGGTCAAGGTTCTGGTAGATCTCCGTTGTCACCGTCGAGAAGTTCATGGTCATGAAGTGCAGTCCGGGAGCCCCTTCGGCGAGCAGTCGGCCGCACATCGCGATGGCGTGGTCGATTCCGAGTGCCCTGACCGCTCTGGGGTCGTTCTGGACCGCGAGCATGGACTCGGCGAGCCGGGCGGGGATGGCGGCGGTGGAGAGGGCGGGAATGCGTTGCAGTGAGCGGATGGTGGTGACCGGCATGATCTCCGGGATGATCGGTGTCTCGCATCCGGCCGCTGCCACCCGGTCACGGAACCGCAGATAGTCATCGACGTCGAAGAACATCTGGGTGATCGCGTAATCGGCTCCGGCCCGGCACTTGTCGATGAAGTGGCTGATGTCGCTGTCCCGGTCGGGGGAGCGGGGATGCATCTCGGGGAAGGCGGCGACGCCGACGCAGAAGTTTCCGGATTCCTTGATCAGGCCGACGAGTTCACTCGCGTACTGAATACCCCGCGGATGTCGTGTCCAGGGACCGAGCGGATCACCGGGCGGGTCTCCGCGCAGGGCAAGGATGTTCCGCACACCTTGGTCGGCGTAATGCCCGAGGATGTTCCGCAGTTCGGCGACGCTGTGGTCCACCGCGGTGAGGTGGGCGACCGGTGTGAGCGTGGTCTCCTGGGCGATCCGCCCCGTGACGTTCACGGTCCGGCCTCGTGTCGAACCACCGGCGCCGTACGTCACCGAGACGAAGGTGGGTGCCAACGCCTCCAGTTTACGGATCGCGGTCCACAATCCGGCTTCGGCCGCCGTGCTGCGCGGTGGCATGAATTCGAATGAGTAGGAGCGACCTCCTCGTGCAAGGAGGTCGCGAATGGACACTGCGCTGTCTCCCCTGGTGCTGGGGATACCGAGAGCCATGGGCTGCTGCTTTCTCTCAAGCCGGGAGCCGGACGTCGAGGCGGGTACACCCACCCCCGGCCGACCGGTACTGCGGTCAGGACGCGGTGAGTTCTTTCCGGACGGTGCGGGCGGCGGCGGCGGCCAGGTTCTCCGTGGAGGCCGTCGCCCGGGGCCGGGCGGACACCTTCAGGCCGCGGTCGGGAACGCACCGCAGACGGCCGCGGGGGTTGATTCCAGTCCGGTCCGCGGAATGTCTACGGCCTCCTCCGTGCTCAGGAGGCGCGGGGAGCGGATGTCGTGCAGGCCCGGACCGGCTTCGCACGGGGAGTCGTGCGCTACCCGTTCGGGGGTGACCCGCTCCTCGTATCCGGGGGTGTCGATCCGGCCGGCTCGCAGATGGGCGTGGGCCATGCGCAGATCGGTGAGGACCTCCGTGTGCACAGGCGCCAGCCGGTCCAGCAGCGTCAGTGGCTCGAAGTCGGCGGGCACACCGGGGGCGGGCTCGGAGAACGCGAGGTACGTGACGGGGCCGGCCAGGACGGAGCGGGCGCTCGGACCGAGGGCGAGGGCTTCCCCGAGCTCGGCGAACTGCTTGGTCGAGTCAGCGGTGACGACCGTGTGGGGCTCCAGTTCGGGCACCAGGAAGTGGTGATGGGCGTCGAACCGCTTGGTGAGCGCGATGTCGGCGTCGGCGGTGACAAAGCCCTTGCGGTGTTCCGCGACGGCCCGGTTCACTTCCCGGTTCGGTCCCCGGCGAGGGCAACCGTACGCAGTGGCCCGTGCTGCCGCGGCTGCGGACTTCGTTGTCACGGAAATCTCCTTCGCGAGATATCTCCCTTGAATCCCGGGACAGGACGCGAGCGCGAAGGAGTGACGAACCGGACGGACCCGACGCCGCACGGCGCAGCGTGATCATCCGTCTGATAGGTACGCCGACCCGCCCACGAGGCCACCGGGATATCCGTGCACGCATGGTTCGCGCACGGGCAACGGGCAGGTCTTCGGACTCGCGAGCACGCCTTCCCGCGGAAGACACCTACTGGCCGTCGCTTCCCAGGCCCGGTACGGCGGACCCAGTGCGTATGACGGCGGTCGTTCCCACTCACCGCTGCGGGGCAGTCCCGGAGTTCCACCGGGTTCCCTCTTACGACGCGTCTGCCTGGCGGGCAGGGCGAACCAGCTGCACCCGCCAGGCTAGAGCGTGGACGACCCCTTGGCCGAACGTGTTCACACTCCGGAACGTGATACGGAACACAGAATCCCGTCCGGTTCACAGGTCATCCCGTATCCACCGGACAGCTTCTCGGCCAAGCACTCCATCCGGCCGGGCAGGAATCTCTGCCCCCAGTTTCCGAGGCTCCCGCTCCTCCCGCACCCTGAGCTGCTCGGGAGCGAACGGCGGCCCTGCCGAGGTGCGCACCGCAGTGGCTCACCGGCCCGGGGAGACGTGGAACCCCCGCTGCACGCCTGCCGCCCCGTGGTGGCCGGCACCGGTGACCCGCGCTGAACGGTCCGTGCGCCTACCCGATCCAGGAGCTCAACGGGTAGTAGGCCGACCTGGGGTCTCCGCCGCGCGAGGCGAAGCGTGTCTGCCGAGCGGTTACCGCTTCGCTTCTGTGCGGAGGCTGGAGTTGACCATCAGCCGGACGCCGATGGTGGCTGCGGCGGTCGCCAGGACCGTCCAGGACGGCTGACCGGCGAGGCGGATCAGGCCGGCCGCTACGAGAAAGTCCGTGAGCACCGCTACGGCGGGCTGTGTCCGGCGCATCCGGGCAGCGGTGCACACGGCGCTGACCAGCCCGAAGGCCGTAACGACGACGGCGGCCTGGGCCAGCAGCACGGTCATGGGGCGGTCTCTGTGACGGTGGTGTCGTTTTTGGAGGTGAACCGCTCGATCTCACGGCGCTCGTGTTCGATCTCGCGGCCCAGGATGTAGTTCAGCACGGTTCTGATGGCCGCGATCGCTGCCAGCTGGCCGATCTCGGTGAACGAGGGCGCGATGGCCGTGCGGAGGATGTCGCCGGCGAGCTGGAACTCAAGTCCCAGGGCCAGGAAACGGCCGAGCGCCAGCCGGATCCGGTTGAAGCCGAAGGCAGCGGCCTCGGGCTTTCCCCGGTTGCGCGACCGGTGGATTCCGTACCGGAGGAACTGCACGAACGCCCAGACCGCGCCCACGAAGATGATCAGCGCGCCGGCGAACTCGACAAGACGTACGGCCAGGTCGACGGCTTCACGCAGGGTGGATTCCGGCAGCAGATCCGCGTACACAGCAGCATTGTCGGCCTGGGAGGGCGCCGTTGCCCGCGCGCCACCCCGGTAGCGCGGCGGTGATCCTGGATGGGTCAGTGTCCGGGGACGGCGAGGTCGCCCTCGACGTACTGGGCGCGGCCGTCGGCGAAGGACCAGTCCTCGGGACCGTTCTCGAAGGAGCTGACGAACAGGTCCTTGCCGTCGACGCCGGCTGCGGCGAGCCGCTGGGCGAGCGTGCGGTACAGGCGCTGTTTGTCCCGGGTGGTGCTGCCGTGCTGGGTGAAGATATGGACGATGACGGCGCCGGAGGTGGTGCGCTCGAAGCCGAGCCCGGCGTCCAGGGCGATGATCTCGGTGGGGTCGTGCTGGGTGATGATCTGGAAGCGGTCCCGCTCGGGGATCTTCAGGACGTCGATGAGGGGCTGCTGGACGGCGTCGGCGATGGCCCGGGTGTTCTCGGTGCTACGGCCGCGGATCATGCCGATCCGTACGAGGGGCATGGCGAATTCCTTCGGATGATGGGTGGTCAGGGCTTGAGGGGGAGCCAGGTGTCGTGGTCGGCGATGCGCAGGACGCTGGTGAGGCCGGCGTCGTCGGAGGCATGCTCGACGGGGCCGCGGCCTTCGGCGAAGTGGGCCCAGCCGGAGGAGCGGGCGGGGATGTTGACGGGACGCCGAGGATCACGGCCGCGGCGGCGCGGACGCTGTCGAGGCTGACCGGGCGTTCGCGGGACGCGGGCGGCGCCGGCGTGCAGGACGGTCGCGTCGATGCACGGGGTACGGAGGGAGGCGGTGCCGCCGCTGAGGTGGACGGTGGGCGGCCCGTCTCCGGCGAGGGTGAAGCCGACGACCTGGCAGTCGACCTCGCCGTCCGGGTCGCGTTCGTGCTCCTCGGGGCCATGGACGGCGGGCACGGCGGTGACGGACGGTTCGCTGCCGTCGGGGCGGGTGAGAGTGCGGGTGTCGCCGGCGGCCAGGCCCTTGACAGGGGCGCGCCGCGCCGGGTCAGCGGCTGGCGAGCTCTGAGAAGATCTCCACCAGTTCGGGCCGGTCGAGCGGGACATGGGGTGCGGCCACGTCCTGGAGCGCGGTCCTCACCACGGCCCGTCTTCGCCACCAGCAGCAGGACCGAGGCCGACACGACGGGTGGGACGGCCGGCTCACGCAGATCCAGGTGCGCCCCCGGTTGACCAGCAACCCGCGTCGTACGCCGCGCGCGGCCAAAGGGTCCGATCTGGCGCACGCGAGGAGGTCATCGTCGTGGGCGCGTCAGGCCTTGTCGATCCCTTGTAAGGCTTCGGTGCTGACGAGGCGATGGGAGACGGCACCGCTTTCGTCACCAGCCGGAAACACGTTGCGTGCGGCCGGGACCTGGCACCCTCAACCCGAGATGCTCCAGGAACCTTAGAGGATCTCGGATAGTGCGGTCGCGATCCAAAATACTCCAACCAAGATTCCACCTGCCCCCACAAGGCGGAGGGTGTTAACTGTGGCCATGCCTGTGTATGTGAATCTGGAGAAGAAGTCAAAGCTTCGACTTGTGAAATTCCGGAAGTCGCCCAAAAGGCAGACTCCGAAACATATGACGCAGATACCGACGATGATTGGAAACAACGGGAAATCTCTCTGTAGCGTGGCTTCAGCGGCTACTGAGCCATTTACCGCTCCGAGCGTAGTTCATGCCGGAGCTCACTTCGAATCCTGCCTCGTGGATGTCGCCCCACTCGCTGTCGTCGCGGATCGCGGCGTCGTAGCGGAAGGGGGCGACGGCATAGCCGGACGTGCCCGTGTAGTACGCGGCGGACGGGGCCGCGTGCGGCGTTGCCGGGTTGGCTGCCACCGCAACTCCGGTTCCCGCGACCGCGGGTACGGAAAGCACCGCGACGGTCCTGATGCGACTGTGCATGTTGTGCATCATTCACTCGTTTTCTCGGGTGGGAAAACTTTCCCCCCCTTTACGGCGCTCGAAGAACATATGGAACAGATCCTGGAGACACTTACCGCCCTAACGGGAGCGCGGCGTGTAGGATGGCGACCGCGCACGCGCCGAAATATCTCCGTACGCGCCGGGGTGAATATGTGATTCCTTTTATGGAATAAGTCGGAATCCTTCCTGTGTGGATTTCGGAAGAATTCGACATGGGCTGCACTTCCGTCAAGTGTGGGCCGGCCCTCCGGGTACCCCTCGCGCCGATAGGACGGCTGCGCCCCTTTCCTCGTCCTCCCGCCCTACGCCTGGGTCCCTGCCGCAACGCCGCGGTGGTGGCGCGGGTCCGTGGATGCGGGCGATCCGGCGACGGTCACGGCGCTGCGGAGACCGGGCCGCAGCGGGACGTTCCGCGTCGGGCCCTCAGTGACGGGGCGGCCCCGAAGCCTCGCGCAGACCGCCCGGATTCCCGTCGCTGTCCACCGCATCGTCCTCGCCGAGGGCCCACGACCGCCGCTGCATCCGCACCGTCGCCACTGATCTTGCCCAGCAACATCCCGGCCCTTCGGCGTCAGCGGGCTCGACGCCGCCACCTCTACGAAGCCACGCTACGGACAAACTCAGTGAGAGGTGCCCACCGTAGGGATGAGGAGCGACGGCCCGGCGAACTTCACGGCCGGCGCGTCCATCACGATTGCGTCGCACGCCTGGCCGAGCCAGTACCCGGCCTGGCGGATCGCCCCGACGCGCTGGAAGCCGGCCTTCTCGTACGCGCGAACCGCGCCCGCGTTCGGCGCGAGGACCTTCAGTCGGACCATGTGCAGGTTCGTCACGTTCGTCACGTGGAAGGCGTGGTCGAGGGTGAGCCGGGTCTCGGCGGTGCGCAGGCCCCGGCCGGCTCGTCGCCGGTGAGGTCGTAGACGGTGAAGCGGATGTTTCCGCCCCACAGTTGGTCGGCCATGCCCTCGGTGCAAGCCTCCGGAGACTCGGGGGCCTGACGTACGTATCCGACCAGGCGTGCGGGGTCCTGCTCCCAGTGCCAGTACGTTTCGACGAGGTCGGCGCGGTAGGGGCCGAGCCCGCAGGGCGCTGAGGCCGCGGAGTCAGGCCTCCGATGCGCGGAGACAAGCGTTCCGGTGAACGTGGGCGAACGCTGGTTCTCGGTATCGGGGGCGCGGGTGCCGGGCCGTCAGTCGATGGATGCCCGGGATGTGTCGAGGGGGGAGCGGTGCTGAGCCAGGATTCCCTCGACGATTCCCATCAGGCGGTCCCCCGCTCGATCGATGCTTCCGTTGTGGGTGCTGACCTGCGCGCCTTCCAGTACGAAGGTGATCGCGGCCGCGGCCTGCTCGGGGTCGCGCAGCCCGGCCTCGGTGCACATGCCGACCAGTCTGCGTGTTTGGTGAGCCTTGTGCTTCTCGATCACTTGTCGCGCGGGGTGGGAGCGGTCGGGCAACTCGGCGATGGAGTTGATGAACGGGCAGCCCCGGTGCGAGATCGACGGCAATCCCTCGGCGATGAAGCGGGCCAGACCAAGGATCTGCTCCCGGGGGCGCCCCGGGTGTTCGGCCTCGACCCGGTCGAAGGCCGCCTGGTAGTCGGCGGCGACGATCCGCAGCCACTCCGCGACCAGCGCGTCCTTGGTTTCGAAGTGCCGGTAGATCGCCATTTTGGTGGTCTCGGCCCGCTCGGCGATCGTCTGGACGCCCACCCGCCGGATTCCCTCGCTCTGGAAGAGTTCTTCCGCGGCGTCGAGGATGCGCTCGCGAGGCGGCAGCTTGGCCACCCTGCTTGGTCTGCCGACGCTTGCTGCCATGACTGCTCCGTGACGTCCGGTCCGTTGTGGGGCCACCTGATTCTCCCTGCTACGGCACCATCCAGTCCCGGGGGGGTGCCGTCGGCGGGGGTGGGGGAGGTAGTGTTTTCGGTTGTGAAGGGGAGGCCGTGGTTTTTTATCGCTAGAGTGTTGTATGTGTGTTAGGGGGCG
>NZ_JBHZDA010000006.1:0-22973 GCF_042755665.1 Streptomyces sp. NPDC059142 | reverse complement strand
CTCCCTGCCCCCCCGTCCCCCGACACCACCCTCCCCCCCTCTTCCGGGTGGGTCAGCCCCCGGGACTCAAAGGTATCGTTCCTGATGGGAGTGACAGTGAGAATGACCGAGTACGTGAGCTTCGACGCGGTCGGGCTCGCGGAGCTGGTGACCGAAGGCGAGGTGACCCCCGCCGAAGTGGAAGCAGCCGCACGCGAGGCCGCGCAGGCGGTCAATCCGCAGATCAACGCCATCGTGGAGACCTGGCCGGCCGACGACGGGCCCAGCCCCGGCAGCGCACCGCTGGCCGGGGTTCCTTTCCTGATCAAGGACATCGCAGTCGCCATGGCCGGGAAGCGGATGGAGCTGGGCAGCCGTCTCGCGGCCGGCAATGTCTCCGGCGCCGACTCCTCCCTGATGCGGCGTTTCCGTCGCGCCGGGCTCGTGACGTTCGGGCGTACCGCGACACCGGAGATGGCCTACAGCACCACCACGGAACCAGTGCTGTACGGCGCGACCGGCAACCCGTGGGACCCGGCGCGCAGCGCGGGCGGATCCAGCGGGGGCGCGGGCGCTGCCGTCGCTGCCGGCGTGGTCCCCATCGCGCACGCCACCGACGCCGCCGGCTCGATCCGCATCCCCGCCGCCTGTAACGGCCTGTTCGGATTGAAGCCCACACGCGGCCGGGTCTCCGTGGGCCCCTACTTCGACGAGCTCTTCAACGGCTTGGTGGTGCACGGCAGCATCAGCCGCACGGTACGCGACAGCGCCACGCTGCTCGACCAGATCCGCGGCCCGGAACCGGGTGACCCGTACTTCGCCCAGGAGCCGTCCCGGCCGTACCTGGAGGAAGTCACGCGCCATCCGGGCGCATTGCGGATCGGCGTCCTGACACACGCGTGGGGCGGGCACCGCACGAGCGTGCCGGTGGCCGACGCGCTCTCCCACACTGTGCGCCTGCTCGAATCCCTCGGCCACCAGGTGGAGGAGGCCGAGGTCGGCCTCGGGGTCGACTGGGAGGAGTTCGTCCTGGCCAGTGCCCGTCAGTGGACGGCGAATCTCACGGCCTCGGTCGACGAGCTGGCTGCCGCCTTCGGCCGGCCCATCGACTCCTCGACCCTGGAGCCGTCCACCCTTGCCAGCTACCACTACGGGCGGCAGGTCAGTGGCGCCCAGTTCGTCACCGCTCTCGAAATCCGTAACCGGATCACCCGAAGCCTGGCGCGCTACTTCGACACTCACGACATACTGCTCACCCCGACCGTGCCGGAGCTTCCCCCTCCCCTGGGCACTCATGCCGAGGGCGTGGAGGCCCTGGACGGCCTCGGCTGGCTCCGCCGCCTCTTCGACCTCTCGCCGTTCAGCGCGGCGTTCAATGTGGCGGGCACGCCCGCCATGTCCGTACCTGTGGCGGCCGACGCGGAGACGGGGCTCCCGATCGGTATGCAGTTCGCCGCCGGATACGGGCTCGAAGGCCGCCTCTTCCGCCTCGCCGGCCAACTCGAACAGGCAAGCCCCTGGTCAGGCCGGACCCCCACGGTGTGGGCAGGGACCCCCCCCGGGCCACTGAGGAGTGCTCCTGAAGCCGGGAGTCCACGTGCCACGCACGCGGAGGAGCACGTACGGCATCAGGCTCTGAGGAACGCCAGCACCGCCAGGACCCGGCGATGCCCGTCCGTGTACACCGGCAGATCGAGTTTGTTGAAGATGCTGCCGATGTGTTTGTTGATGGCGGCTTCGCTGATGAACAGGTGCGCCGCCAGGTTCGCGTTGGACCGGCCTTCCGCCATCAGGCCCAGTACCTCCTTCTCGCGGGCGCTGAGCCGCCCCAGAGGATCGGGGTGGAGCTTGACGAGCTGGTGGATCACCTCAGGGTCCACCACGGTCCCGCCGGCGGCGACGCGGTCGAGCGCCGCCATGAAGTCGGCGACCGCACCGACCCGTTCCTTCAGCAGATAGCCCACCGCGGCGCCCTGGCACGAATCGAGCAGTTGCAGGGCGTACGACCGCTCGACGTACTGACTGAGCACGAGCACCGGCAGCCCGGCGTAAGTCTCCCGCAGGGCGACGGCCGCACGCAGCCCGTCGTCCCCGTTCGAGGGCGGCATCCGTACATCCGTGATCACCAGGTCCGGCCGGTCCCGGTGAACGGCCTCGACGAGTGCGTCCGCGTCGCCGACCACGGCCAGCGTCTCGTGGCCGAACCGCTGCAACAGGCCGACCAGCCCTTCGCGCAACAGGACCGCGTCTTCTGCGAGGATCACGCGAAGTGGCATGGGATCTCCACGTGGAGAAGAGTCGGACCACCGGTTGGGCTCGACACGCGCATGCGGCCGTCCAAGGCGATGAGCCGGTCGGCAAGGCCGGTCAGACCGGTTCCGGCGGCCGGATCGGCGCCGCCGTGTCCGTCGTCCGTGATCTTGAGGACCAACAGGTCGGAGTGGTAGCGGCCGTGCACTTCCGCGCTCCGGGCGCCGCTGTGTCGCGCGATATTCGTCATGGCCTCGTTGATCAGGTAGTACACGTTCGTCTCCAGCTGCCGGGGAAGTCTTCCCGGCAGCTGGAGATCGACGGTGACCGGGAAGGGGAAGCGGCCCGCATGGTCCTCGACCGCGGCGACCAGACCGTGGTCCGCCAGCACCGGGGGATTGAGCCCTCGGATCAGACTGCGCAACTCCCGGTGCGTTGCGGAGAGTTGGGTTTCGGCCTTGGTGAGCTGGGCGGCGAGCGGGGACCCTTCGGGGATGTCCAGACGCATCAGACCGAGCGTCATCCCGAGCGAGACCAGCCGTTGCTGCGCGCCGTCGTGCAGGTCGCGCTCGATGCGTACACGCTCCGCGTCGAAGGAGTCGATGAGCCGCACCCGCGACGCGTGCACCTCGTGCAGCGACTCCCCGAGCTCCTCGTCCCGTGGGGCGAGGAAGGTCCGGGCGAGCGCGGCGCGCGCACCGGCCCACGACGTCACGGTGTACGGCGAGGCCAGCAGGACGACGGCGCCGAAGACCGCCCATGGCCAGGTGGCGCTGTCGACCGCCTGGAAGGTCAGCGCGGGCAGACCGAAGGAGAAGGCGAGCACCAGCAGGTCCAGCCACCACAACGCCGCCGCGGAGATGAGTGTGAAAAGCAGTTCCCGCCAGGTGACCTGTTCGGTCAGGCGGGTCGACACCCAGGCCCGGAATCCGGACTCCTCCGGCCGCCGGTGAGGGTCCGGCATCCCGTCGAGGTCGACGATACGCAGTCGGCGCCGCTCGACTGTCGCCACGGTGACCGAGGACAGGACGACGCCGACGAGGGGGGCCACGCCGACCAGCACCACCAGCAGGATCAGCCCGGCCACGAGCCCGGTCACGAACACCGCCACGGCGGCCGCGCCGACCACGACACCGGTGGCCAGGTATGCCAGTGACCGCCACGGCCAGGTGGACGTCAAGAAGCTCAGTGGACGCTGAGCCATCGCCTGCCAAGCCGTTCTGGGACGCATGGGGCAACGGTATGTCAGGCGACTCTTCCACCGCGGTAGAGCTGGCTCTACTTGTGAAGTAGAGCGCGGATCAATGTGGTGCACCGGGTCGCTCCTCTGGAATCGACCCCATGACCACAACGAGACAGGCACCCGCATCGGATGCGGTTCAGCTGCAGACCGTCCGGAAGATCTACGGGGCCGGCGACCGCTCGGTCGCCGCGCTGGACGGCGTTTCCATCGGCTTTCCGCGCGGGACGTTCACCGCCGTCATGGGGCCGTCCGGCTCCGGGAAATCCACACTGCTGCAGTGTGCGGCCGGCCTGGACCGGCCCACCGAGGGGCGGGTGATGCTGGCCGGCATCGACATCGGCCAGGAGAGCGAGAAGAAGCGCACCACACTGCGGCGCGACCACATCGGCTTCGTGTTCCAGGCCTTCAACCTGGTCGCATCGCTGACCGCGGCGCAGAACGTGGAGCTTCCGTCCCGTTTCGCCGGGCGCCGAGTCAGCCGGGAGCAGGTCGACGCCGCGCTCGCCGAGGTCGGGCTGGCGGAGCGGGCCGGCCATCGGCCCGGCGAGCTGTCCGGTGGTCAGCAGCAGCGCGTCGCGCTCGCCCGCGCCCTGGTGACCCGGCCGGACGTGCTGTGCGCGGACGAGCCCACTGGCGCCCTGGACACCGCCACCTCGCGTGAGGTGCTGCACATGATGCGCCTGCTGGTCGACAAGGAGGGGCAGACCACCCTCATGGTCACCCACGACCCGGTGGCCGCCGCGGTCGCCGATGTGGTCGTGTTCCTCAAGGACGGCCGCATCGCGGACCGGATCAGCCTCAGCCGCGACTCCGACGGCCGCAACGCGGCCTCGATCGCCGCGCACATGGCGAGCCTGGAGGCGTGATGCTGGTCTTCGCGAACGTCCGTGAACGCTGGACCAGTTTTCTCGCGGCCTTCGTCGCGGTACTGGTCGGCGTGGCACTCATCACCACCACTTTGATCATCTACGACTCCTCCCGCCCCCAGGTCCAGTCCAGGCTGTCGGCCGCCTCCGCGATCGCCGTCCCCGACCAGGTGGTCGACCAGGACAGGACCCCGGAAGACCGGATGCCGTGGAGCCGCGACGAGGCCCAGCCGCTGATCCACGAGTTGGGCGCGGTGCCGGGCGTGGGCTCCGTGGTGGTGGATCGCTCGTTCTACGCGCAGGCGTTCCTCGGCAGCGAGCCGGTTAGGGACGAAGGAGCCCTGGAGGCAGGACACGGCTGGTCGAGCGCACGGCTCGCGCCGTACAACCTCGTCACGGGACGGGCACCCGCCGCGGCCGACGAGGTCGTGGTGGACCGGGCGCTCGGAGTGGCGGCGGGCACGACACTCACGGTGAACATCACCGCCGGGCGTACCGAGTTCCGTGTGGTCGGCACCGTGGACGGAGCGGGCTACTACTTCACCGACGACTTCGCCACGCGGCAGCAGCCGGGCGTCGGTGCCATCGCGATCCTCGCCGACAGAGGCGCGTCCGTCGGCGACATCAAGGCAGAGGCCGAGAGAGTCGTCGGCGACAAGGGCACCGTGCTCTCCGGCGACGGCCGGTCCGCGCTCCAGCCGGAGTACGTGGAACACAAACGGTTCCTCGGCACGCAGCTCATCGGAGCCATGGCGACGCTCGGCCTGTTCACCACCGTCTTCGTGGTCGCGTCCATGCTGGTCCTGGCAACGGGGCTGCGGCGGCGGGAGATCGGCCTGCTGCGGACGATCGGTGCATCTCCGCGCCAGGTGCGCCGGATGATCCTGGGCGAGGCGGGCCTCGTCGGCCTGCTGGGCTCGCTGGCAGGCTGCCTGGTGGGCGTCGGGGCCGCGCCGCTGCTGCGCGACATCCTGCAAGGGCTCGACGTGACGCCCCCGGAGCTCACGGTGCGGGTGTCGATGTGGCCGCTGTTCACGGCGGCCGCGATCGGTGTCGGCGTCAGCGTCCTGGGAGCGTGGTCGGCCGGCCGGACGGCCGCGCGGGTGACGCCGATCGAGGCGCTGCTGGACAGCACGGCGAACAGCCGGACGATGAGCCGCGTCCGTTGGATCGGCGGCCTGACCGCGCTCGGCCTCGGGGTGGTGCTCGCGATCGCGACCGCCACGGTCGGTGCCGACACCCGGATCAACATGGCGATCTTCGCGACGATGGTCCTCATCGTGGCGGCGGCGCTGCTCGCCCCGGTGTGCGTCGGCCCCGTCGGACGGGCGCTCACCTCGCCCTTCGAGCGTCTCGGCTCGGCCGTCCCGCTTCTCGTGCGGGCGGAGCTGCGCGCCGACTCGCGCCGGGCGGCGTCACTCGCGGCCCCGGTGATCGCGGCCGTCGGTTTCGCCGTCCTGCTCAGCGGCATGGTGGAGACGATGCGTGTGGCGTACCCGGCGGGCGACGCGCTCAAGCTCGCGGGACAGGTGATCGTGACGCCGGACAAGACCCTGGGCAACACCGACGAGGTGGTCACCGCCAACCCGGTGGGCAGGGCCGCGCTGCCGACCCGGGCCTTCGTCCGCGACAAGGACGGCACGCTCACCGTCATCGACGCGCTCGGCTCGCGCGATGAGCGCTGGAACAAGCCGGGGCAGGCGGTGCTCGGCGGGAGGATGGCGGACTTCCTCGGTGTGAAGGCCGGTGACGAGCACGCCGTGAGGTTCGCCGACGGCGCCACGGTGAAGCTGCGCATCGCCCGGATCCTGCCGGACGACCCCGCCCGAGGTGACTTCGTGATGTCCCGTCAGCTGGTGCGCGCGCACGACCCGGCCGCGCTCACCGACGACATCTTCGTCCCGTTGGAGTCGAAGCCCGCCTCGGTCGTTCCCGGCACGGGCGTGCACGACGCCGTGCAGTACGCGCTCGACGACTACGCCACCGACGCGAAACTGACCGACAGCCTCGCGGTCATGCTGATCGTCATCGCCGTCGGCTACAGCGGGATCGCCGTGGCCAACAGCATGGCCATGACCGCGCACGGCCGGCGCCGCGACTTCGCCGTGATGAAGTCGGCCGGCGGCACGGTACGGCAGCTACTGCTGTTCTCCGCCGCCGAGACCACCCTCGTCGTGGCCGTCGGCGCGGCACTCGGCATCCTGGTGACCTTGGGCCCGCTGGCCGGCATGGCGTCCGGACTGTCCCAGGCGACCTCCACGGACATCGGCCCGCACCTGAACCTGTCCACCATCGCCGCGGTGATCCTCGGCTCGCTCGTGGCGGCAGTTGCGGCGAGCGTGGTCATCACCTGGCGGACCATGCGGCGGGAGGCAGCCTAGGACGGCAGCGCGCGGCACACAGGCCGGGGGCCCGCGACCCGGCCTGTCGTCTCCCGCGGGAAGCACACCGACCCCGCGCCGGTCGGGTTCAGGCCGGCGCTCACACGGCGGAAGGGCTGACGTGGCTCACGCGTCCGTACGCTCCCCGGCCGGTTTCTCCTCGCCCGCGGCACGGGGGCCGGGCACCGTGCCGCGGTGAGGTCGAGGCCGGCGGCCATGTTCGGATTCACCTCGCCGTACGTGCTCGTCATCCGGTTGGGCATCACTGATAGTGGGCGCAACGGGACCCGGAGGCGCTCGGTGCAGGAATGAGGACCCGAACGGGAGCTGAGGAATTGTCGGAACGCCGAGACCGGGGGAACAAGGCGCGCGGGCGGGGCATGCGGCAACGCTTCGGCGTTCCGGTCTACCTGACCACCGCGTATCTGGCCCGCTTCGCGGACGAGGGGATGCCGATCGCCTTGGCTCTGCTCGCGCTGTACCGCACCGGTAGCGCGGCCGAGGGGGCCTACCTCCTCACCGCGTGGATGGCACCGCACGTACTGACCGGCCCGCTGACCGGAAGCCTGGCCGCAAGAGTGCGGCGCCCGCGCCTCTTCTACTCGGGGGCGCTCGCCGTGTTCGCGGCGTCGATCCTCGTGCTCGCGCCGGCCGTCGGCCGGGCGCCGTTCGCTGTGACGGTCGTGGTGGCGCTGGCAGGCGGCAGCTGCGGACCGATCGTCACCGGAGGGCTGTCCGCACTGCTGTCCGGCCTGTTGGCCGAAGGAGCGTCCCGGCAGCGGGGGTACGCCCTGGACGCGGCGACCTTCAACGCGGCGGCGGTCACCGGAGCCGCGGCGGTGACGCTGGTCGCGGGGGCGGGGACACCCGTCGCGGCCACGGCTCTCCTGGGCGGCGGGGCGGCCGCGGCCGCCCTCCTGGTGGCCGTCCTGCCGTACCCGTCGGCCGTCCGGCCCGCCGACAGGCCCTCGTTGGTGGCGGATCTGGGGGCCGGGCTGCTGGCGGTATGGCGGATCGTCGAGCTGCGGGCCATCACCGTTGCGACCGTCGTCGCCTTCGGCGGCATCGGAGGGCTCGCCATGACGGCGGTGCTCCTGGCCGAGGGCCCGGCCACGGCGGTGGGAGGCGGGATCGCGGCGACGGAGGGCGGGCCGGGACACATCGCCGGCGGCTATCTGATGACCGCCTTTGCCCTGGGCGGGCTGACCGGCTCACTGGTACTCGCCCGGTGGCAGCCGTTCGCGACCGTGCAACGACTCGCCCTCTGCGCCCTGCTGGGTACGGGCGCGACACTGGCCGCCGCCGCGCTCGTACCCTCCTTCTCCACGCGCGTCGCTCTGTTCGCCCTCGCCGGTCTGTGCGACGGGCCGCTGCTCGGAGCCACTTTGCGTATCCGTGCGGAGCACGCGCCTCCTCCCGTACTGCCGCAGGTCTTCACGGTCGGAGCGGGGCTGAAGATGTCCGCGGCGGCCTGTGGCGCGGCTCTCACCGGGGCGGCCGCCGCGCTGGGCGCCCCCTACCTGCTGCTGTCCATCGCCGCTCTCCAGTTCGTGGCTGCGCTCCTGTACGTGCTGGTGCGCGGCCGCGGAACCCGGCCGGCGGAGACCACCGCCGAACCCTGTCGCTCCGGCGCGCGCGGCCGCACGTGAGTCTCCGGTCCGTCCGACCCCTTCCGACCCCTTCCGATCCCCTTCCGATCTCCCTCCTCCGGCCGAGCGGGTCAGACGGACAGGGAGGCGTGGACGCGGTCCAGGATCACGTCGGCCAGCTCCACGGCCTGGACGCGGATCTCCGGGACGGCCGTCGTCTCCCACAGGTTTCCGCGCCGCAACTGTCCCAGCGTCCACACCGGGGCCGCGGGGCGTCCGGCCGCCGGGACGAGCCGCCCCTCGGCCGTGGTGTCGAGGCCCAGCCCCTGGGGTCCGGGCACGGCGGTCCCCGAATCCAACAGGCTGCGGACGAGCGGATCGGCCAGCTCGCGGGTTCGGCCCTCGGTGCCCACACAGTTCACCACGGTGCCGACCGTGATCGAGCGGCCGTCGGACAGGTTGACGGTGACACTGCGCCCGTTCTCGCCCGCCCGCGCCGCGATGACCTCGGCCGCCCGCACCGTCAGCCGCTCGGACCGCAGCGATTCCGTCAGGGCCCGGTCCGTCGCCGGGGCCAGCCGGTGCCGGCTCACCTCCCACTCGCGGAGTGTGCCGGCCAGGAACCGCTCGCGGTCGGCGGAGGAGAGCCGTTGCCACATCTCCGTGACGTGTGGGCGTAATTCGTCGATGGCCGGCCGCCAGTCCCCGTGCTGCCGCCGGTACTGCGCGGCCCGGCGCAGGACCTCCCGGCGCATCTGCGCCAGGTCACCATGGGCCGGGACGGGACCGGGCGCGACCGCCGGCGCGCCCACGGGGGCGGCCACGGCATGGGGGAGCGGCACCAGTCCCTGCCGGGACACGGCGTGCACCGTGCGGCCCGGTGCGCACAGCGTGCGGGCGACGTCGCACATCGTCAACCCGGTTCCCACGAGCAGTACGTCCCGGTCACCGGCGATGCCGTCGAGGGCTCCCGGATGCCAGGGGTCGTCCACGAAACAGGGCGAGCGCCACAGGCCCTCGGGCACCCATCCACGGCCCGGTGCGAGGTTCCCCAGTGCGCACACCGCCGCGTCCGCGTCGAGTGTGCCGCCCTCGCGCAGACGCAGCCGTACGCGGTCGGCGTCGGCAGTCCCCCCGACGGCGACGACGCGGGTGCAGCGCCGGTGGAGCGTCGCGATTCCCTCCGCGGCGTCGACCGACCGGCGCAGCACGTCCACCAGGTAGCTGCCGTAGATCCCGCGTGGGACATACGCGCCGGGATCGAACGGCCGGCCCGCCCGCCGGGAGAGCCACCGTACGAAGTCGTCCCCGTCGGCGGGCAGAGCGCTCATCCGGCCCGCCGGGACGTTCAGCAGGTGCCGTGGGTCGGCCGTGGCGTACGCCAGCCCCCGCCCCGTACAGCGCGCGGGGTCGATCAGGTCGACCGAGATCCGGCGGCCGGCCCGGACGGCCGAGTCCAGCAGCCGGGCCGAGACCAGTGTTCCGGCCGCGCCCGCGCCGACGACCACGACGCGCGCTGTTTCCTCAGCCATGGCTCACCCGACTCCGTCGGCCATGCCGGCGGCGAGCGTGGTGCCGTCCGCGGGGTCGATGAGCAGGAACGACCCGGTACGCCGGGAGTCGGCGTAGCGGTCGATGGCCAGCGGCTCCGCGGTCCGTACGACGATCCGGCCGATGTCGTTGGCGACGAGCGCGCCGGGGGCCGGGTGCTGGGAGAGATCGCCCAGGGTGAGCCGGGACGGGATGTCCTTGACGATCGCCTTGACCGTGCGGGTGGTGTGTTTGAGCAGCACCCGCTGGCCCACGTTCAGCGGCTGGGCGGCGACGTGACAGACGAGTGCGGTGACGTCCCGCGAGGTGGCGGGTGCCGACGCGCTGGGGACGATCAGGTCGCCGCGCGAGATGTCGATCCCGTCGCGGAGCCGCAGGGTCACCGACTGCGGCGCCCACGCCGCGTCAACGGACCGGCCGAGCACGTCGATCGCCTCGACGGTGCTGGTGCGGCCCGACGGCAGTACGGTGACCTGCTCGCCGACCCGGAAGGTGCCCGCGGCGATCTGGCCCGCGTAGCCCCGGTAGTCGGGGTGTGCGGCGGACTGCGGACGGATGACGTACTGGACCGGGAAACGCGCCTGGGCCGTGGCGAGTTCATGCGTGACGGGCACTGTCTCCAGGTGTTCGAGGACGGTGGGTCCGCCGTACCAGTCCATGTGCGCGGACGGCTCGACCACGTTGTCCCCGGCGAGCGCGGAGATCGGGATGGCGGTGGTCTCGGGAATGCCCAACTCGCGTGCGTACGTGGCGAACGCCGCGGCTATCGTGGCGAAGACGGGCTCGGCGTACTCCACCAGGTCCATCTTGTTGACGGCGAGGACGACGTGCGGGACGCGTAGCAGCGCGGCGACGGCGGCGTGGCGGCGGGTCTGTTCGACCACGCCGTTGCGGGCGTCCACCAGGACCACGGCGAGTTCGGCGGTGGAGGCGCCGGTGACCATGTTGCGGGTGTACTGCACATGGCCCGGGGTGTCGGCGAGGATGAACCGTCGCCGGGGCGTGGCGAAGTAGCGGTAGGCGACGTCGATGGTGATGCCCTGTTCGCGCTCCGCGCGCAGTCCGTCGGTGAGCAGCGCCAGGTCGGGCGCCTCCTGGCCGCGGCTCAGGGAGGCCCGCTCGACGGCCTCCAGTTGGTCGGTGAGGACCGACTTGGAGTCGTGGAGCAGCCGGCCCACCAGGGTGGACTTGCCGTCGTCCACGGACCCGGCGGTCGCGAATCGCAATGTGTCGATGGTCATCTCTAGAAGTACCCTTCGCGTTTGCGGTCTTCCATCGCGGCCTCGGACATCTTGTCGTCGGCGCGGGTGGCGCCGCGCTCGGTGAGCCGGGAGGCGGCGATCTCGGTGATCACCGCGTCGAGGGTGGTGGCGTCGGAGTCGACGGCGCCGGTGCAGGACATGTCGCCGACGGTGCGGTAGCGCACGAGGCGCGTCTCGACGGTCTCGGTCTCCTTGGGGCCGCCCCAGTCACCGGCGGTCAGCCACATCCCGCTGCGGCTGAACACCTCGCGCTCGTGGGCGAAGTAGATCTCCGGCAGCTCGATCCCCTCGCGGGCGATGTACTGCCAGACGTCCAGCTCGGTCCAGTTGGAGAGGGGGAAGACCCGGACGTGTTCGCCGGGGGCGTGCCGGCCGTTGTAGAGCTGCCACAGCTCGGGGCGCTGGCGGCGCGGGTCCCACTGGGAGAACTCGTCGCGCAGGGAGAACACCCGTTCCTTGGCGCGTGCTTTCTCCTCGTCGCGGCGTCCGCCGCCGAAGACCGCGTCGAACCGTTCGGTCTGGATCTTCTCCGTGAGGGGCACGGTCTGCAGCGGGTTGCGGGTGCCGTCGGGCCGCTCGCGCAGTTTTCCCGCGTCGATGTACTCCTGTACGGAGGCGATGTGCAGCCGCAGTCCGTGCTGTTCCACGGTGCGGTCGCGGTACTCCAGGACTTCGGGGAAGTTGTGTCCGGTGTCGACGTGCAGCAGGGAGAACGGTACCGCCGCCGGGGCGAAGGCCTTCAGTGCCAGGTGGAGCATGACGATGGAGTCCTTGCCGCCGGAGAAGAGGATCACCGGCCGTTCGAACTCGCCCGCGACCTCGCGGAAGATGTGGACGGCCTCGGACTCCAGGGAGTCCAGATGGCTCAGTGCGTACGGGGCGTTCGTGCCCTCGGTGACGGCTGCGACGGTGGTGGTCACGCGAGACCCCTCTCGGTGAGCAGCGCGTGGAGCGCGGCGGCGGACTCCTCGACGGACTGGGTGTGCGACTCGATCCGCAGGTCCGGTGCCCCGGGGGCCTCGTAGGGGTCGTCGACCCCGGTCAGCCCGGTCAGCTCGCCGGCCGCCTGCTTGGCGTACAGGCCCTTCACATCGCGTACGGAGCACACCTCGACCGGGGTGGCCACATGCACCTCCAGATACGGCGTGTCACTGCTCCGGTGCCGTTCGCGGACCGCCTCCCGGCTGTCCGCGTACGGCGCGATCACCGGGACCAGGGCGAGGATGCCGTTGCGTGCCAGCACCTCCGCCACCAGTCCGACGCGCTGCACGTTGGCGTGCCGGTCCGCGCGGCTGAAACCGAGCCCGGCGGAGAGGAAGGTGCGTATCTCGTCTCCGTCCAGCACCTCCACACGACGTCCGTCGTCGCGCATCCGCCCGGCGAGTTCGTGCGCGAGGGTGGTCTTGCCCGCGCTGGGCAGTCCGGTCAGCCACACCGTGGCCCCTGGCCAGCAGGTGCAGATGGCTTGCTGTTCCATCGGATCCCTTCCGATCGTGGTCGCGTCGACTGCGGTCGCGTACGGGTGGTTCTCAACGGACGGACGGGGCTTCTTCCTTGCGGGGCCCGACGGGCGCGGTCTTCTTCCCGATGGCGCTCTCCTCGGATCCCTCACGGGGCAGTTGGAGGGTGAGGAAGCCGAGGATCACCGCGACCACCGCGACCACGACGTAGTACCACATGAAATCTCCGGTGAGGTTCTTGAGAAATCCCGCCGTGTAGTTCCCGACGATTCCGCCGACTCCCTGGGTCACATTGGTGACACCGAAGATGACGGTGGCCGCCGCACCCGATGCCGATTTCGATACATAGGCGGGAACCAGCCCGTAGATCGGGTAGAACGCGAGGGCGAACAGGACGCCGGAGACCATCGGGAGAAATCCCACCGGGGCGATAACCAGCAGGACGGAAGAGGTGAAGAAGAGCACGTAGCACATCACCAGAGATGCGCGCACGCCGATCCGGTCGGAAAGCCAGCCGACGGCGAAGCCGGCGAACATTCCGATGATGCCGATGGTTCCCCAGACCCGGGCCGCGAAGTCGATGTCGAATCCAAGGCCCTCCCGCAGATACGGTGAGAGGTAGTTCTGGAACGGCATGCAGGCGAAGCCGTTGAGGAACTTGATGGTCCAGACGATGACCACCCAGCGCACCAGCACCATGCGCCAGCCGGCGCGGGCGCTGTCGTCCTTGACGGCACCGCCGGCCCCGGGGGCGCCGGTGTCGTCCGGCGTATCGCCGGCCACGTCCTCCTCGCGGCGGAAGAGCCCGAGCCGGTGGAAGGTGACGGCGGCCACCGAGGTGACCATCAACGTGCCGAAACCGACCGAATACCACAGCCCCCGCCAGTTGTCGTCCTGGACAAAGCCCGGAACCAGCAGGCTGTTGACGACGACTCCGTAACTGGTGCCGCTGGACACCAGCCCCAGCACCTTGCCCCGGTGCCTGAAGTCGATGACGCGGCCCACGACCTCCACCAGCGGCACGTATACGGAGGCCGCCGTACCGCCCATGATCGTCAGCAGGACCGCGATCAGGACGATGCTGTCGGTGACTGGCAGCAGCACCAGACACAGTCCGCACAGCGCGACCGAGCCGATCATCACCTGGCCGCCGCCTATGCGGGTCGAGAGCCAGGTGCCGAGCAGGGCGAACAGCAGAAAGCCGAGTTGTCCCGCCGCGGTGATGGTCCCGACCACCGTGTAGTCGAAGCCGAGGTCCCTGCGCATGTCGGTGACGAGTTGCGCGAAGAGGTAGAAGCCGAATCCGTAGGTCGCTGCCACAAAGCTGGTCAGCAGTACGGTGGTGACGAATCCGGCGATCGCATGGGATCGATTTCCGCTGGTCTGCCTGGTGTTCACTGCCGCTGTTGCCTTTCTGCCTGCTTCATTTCCGCCGACTCAGGACGCACGGTTCACCGCTCACGGCTTCCGGGCCACGTGGATGACGAAATCCACCGCGGAGATGTCGAATGTCTCCTGGAAGTCGCCGAAGGTGCGGACGGTGTCGAATCCCGAATCGGTCAGCAGTGACGAGAGCTCCGCCGAGAGGATGGGGTACACCTCCAGATGGTGGGTGCCCCCGTCCTGGAAGTCGTACTGGAATCGGCACAGCTTCTCGTCGACGTGTGCCACGGTCACACTCGCCCCGGTTCCGCAGTAGTAGTACTTTCCGGTGCTCTGGTACCGGTGCCGGCGGATCGCGTCGAAGTTCCGGTGGTCGACGATGAGAATGCCGCCCGGGTTGAGGGCCTCGTAGAACTCCGAGAGCACCGTCCGGCGGTCGCTCTCCTGGAAGAGGTGCGGGAACGAACTGCCCAGGCAGACAATCGCGTCGTAGCGCCCGTCGATGTGCCGGCGCAGACCGCGCCAGTCGGCCTGGAGGACCTCGAAGGACTGCCCGTGCCGCTCGGCGTTGTGCCGGGTGCGCTCGATCATCTGGGCGCTGCCGTCGGCCGCGGTGACGTCGAAACCCCGCTGTGCCAGGGTGACCGAGTGGTAGCCGGTGCCCGTGGCGACGTCCAGCACCCGACGGGCCCCGGCATCGTTCAGGAGGTCCACGAAGAAGTCCCGCTCGCTGGCGCGCCGCCGCTCCCAGTCGATCAGTTGGTCCCAGAGGTCCACCAGGGTGGGGATGTACTGGCCCTCGAAGTCGTCCTGTGCGGCGCTCTCCGGGCTCGTCGTGCCCCGCGGGACGAGTGACCCCGGTGTGACCGGCGCGTGTTGGGGGAGGGGAGCCGCGCGGCCGGCCTGAGTCGCGTGCGTGGTCATGATGGTCCTCCGGATCTCGTGGACGGTTGCGGTCCGCGCGGCCCGGCGAGCACGGCATCGGGCGCGACGGAGGGGCGGACGGGGTGTGCGACGGGAAGGGGCGGCGCGCCGTACCGTGCCCGGCTCAGCGGTACTTCGCCGCGAACGCCGCGTACTTGAGGGCGAGTTCGTCGGCCCATTCGCCGGCGTCGCCGAGCTTCATGCTCTGGCACTCGTAGCCGAGCAGCCGCTTCATGATCGCCATCTCCGGCTCGGCGAAGTGCACCGTGCCGTCGTCGTCGATGCGGTCGATGCCGTCGGCGCGCTGGCATTCCTCGTTGATCCGGATCGCCTCGTCCCGCCCGAGACCCGCGGGCAGGTCGAGCGTGCCGCCGCCGCGGTGGACGCGGACCGGATAGCCGCCCGGCAGGCCGTCCGGCGCGGGCGCGTGCGCGATCACTCCGCTGTCGGTCGCCATGCCCTTGAGCACCCGTACGGCCGAGGAGGCGGTCAGCAGCTGGCCGTCGATGCCGCCGATCCGCTTCAGCCGGTCGGTGAGCTGTCCGAAGAGCGCGCTGTGGTCCAGCTCCGCGGTGCCGGGCCGGCCCCGCACTGTCGCCGCGAGGTGGTAGGAGCCCTTTCCGGCGTGGCCGAAGCGCGGCACGTAGTGACTGAAGTAGTGCTGAGCGGTGAGCCGGACCTGGACCTGCGAGGGGTGGGCGTCCAGCAGGTGTGCGGCGCTCCAGGTGAGTGCGGGAACGATGTTGGCGACGTTGCCCACGCCGATGGTGGGTGCCAGACCGACCGTGGCGAGGACCGGGCCGACCGCGTCGGGGAATGCGGCGTTCACCACCTCGGCGTCGATGGCCGAGGCCCGTACCGCCTGCATCAGCAGGTGGGTGAGTGTCAGGTGCATCGGCAGCCACGGCCCGAACTGGGCTTCGTCCAGCTCCTCGAAGGTCTCCTTGGGCAGGGCGGTGATGACCCGCCAGGACTGGAGCGAACCGCCCATGAAGATGATGTCGGGGCGGACCCGGGCGAGTGTGTCGGCCGTGGCGTCGACGTCGCGGAGATCGATGTGGACGGTGTCGACCGTTCCGTGCAGGCCGAGGTTGGTGGCGGTGAACAGGGCCAGGTTTCCGCGCCTGCGGATGGTCTCGGTGTCCCGCCCGGCCAGCACGACCCGGTTGGTCGCCGGGTCGGAGAGAAGCATGGTGAGCACCTTGGAGCTCAGGTCGCCCATGCCCAGCAGCATGATGAGGGGCTTGCCGGAACCCTCGTCCGAGGAATTCAAGAGGTGCCTCCCGTGAGGTGTGGAGGGAAAGGGGTGGGGGAGGGGTGCGTGCGTGCGCGCGGGGGAGCGCGCGCACCGGGGCCGGGTCAGCGCGGGTAGCAGCCGTTGTCGGCGCGCAGCAGCGCGCCCGTCAGGGTCCGGGACCGGTCGCTGAGCAGATAGGCGCAGACGTCGGCCACGTACTCGGGCAGGATGTCGCCGTCGAGCTGTTCCTGGCGCTTGTACTCGGCGTAGCGGTAGTCCGGTATCCGGTCGGCGATGGCCGTGTTGACGATGAGGCCGGGCGACACGACGTTGACCCGGATGTACGGCGCGAAGTTCATGGCGTTGGACTTCGTGAGGCCGATGACGCCGGCCTTGACCGTTCCGTAGAGCGCGTCGGAGCTGCCCACCTCGCCCGCGACCGAGGCCAGGTTGACGATGGCTCCGCGCCGCTTGACGGGCAACAGGTGGTCCGCGAAGCGGCGGGAGAGCCACACCGGACCCTTGATGTTCACGGCGATGACCCGCTCGATGGTGGGGTCGTCGTACTCCCAGACCGGCTGCCCGAGGTAGAGGCCGGCGTTGTTGACCAAGCCGTCCACTTCGGGGTGCGCGGCGAGGACCAGGTCCATGAAGGCGTCGCAGTCCTCGTGCGACGCGACGTCGGCGACATGGGTCTCCAGCGGCCGGCCCCGGTGCTGGTCGGCGAGCGACTTCAGGCCCGGCTCGTCGATGTCGCAGGTGATGACGGTCTTGCCCGCGTCCAGCAGCAGGCCGACCAGAGCCCGGCCGACGCCGCTGGCCCCGCCGGTGACGATGACGGTGGTGACGCTCATGTGGTTGCCTCCTTGACCGGCTGAAGCCGGTACTGGTCCAGGTGCTCGTAGAAGGGACGGCAGTGACGCTCGAACTCGCGCAGGTCGGGCCGGGTCTCGTAGGTGAAGCGGTAGGCGCGCCGGGGGCTGCTGAAGCTGTTGCTGGCGGCTACGTCCGTGTGCCAGCCGCTCCATGTGGTCCACTGCGGCTGCTCGCCCGCGTTCCACCGCAGGGCCTCGGGAAGGAAGGGAATCCCGACCGCGTCGCAGTAGGCCGCGAGAGTCGCCTCCGGGCGGTCGGCGAGGTCCGCGGCGTTGACGACCACCGGTGTGCTGCCCGTCAGCTCCCGCACGAAGTCGAAGGTCCTGGCGAGCTGCTCGTATCCGAGCACCTCCAGGGTGAGTTCGGGGTGCACCGTCGCGTGGGAGAGGACCGCTTCCCCGGGGTCACGGATCAGGAAGGTGTTCACCTGGCCCAGCAGGTAGCCGGGGTCGTCCAGGAGATGGTCGAGGCAGTGGTAGGGAAAGTCCTTGTGGAACACCGGGCCTTCGAGGCGCGCGGTCTCCATCATCCGCTTGATGTCCGGATAGGTGAGCGGGTGGCCCGGGTCCGGGTTCTTGTGCGGGATGGCGGCCCGCTCCTCGTGCATGAAGAACACGTAGGCGAAGGCTTCGTGGAAGACCCTGAAGTCGCGCCGCTCGATGAACGAGCGCTCCAGCGCGGTCGACATCGACCTGGGATGACTCCAGAGGGCGATGGACTTGTGCATGGCACCTCCTCGGTGACGGGGCACGGGGCACGGGGCACGGGGCACGGGGCACGGGGCACGGGGGCCGGCCCGCGGGGGCGGTCCGGGGCGGGGCGGGGCGGCTCAGACCAGCAGCAGGGGCTGCGCGGAGGCACTCACGGTCTGGAACTGGTGCGCGACGAAGTCGATCAACTTGCGTGTGTTGAGCATGACTTCGGTGTACGTGGAGACGAACGACCCGTAGTGTGCGAACTCCTCGGGACGCATGCCCGCCGGGTCGTACGCGCGGTGGAACGACGGGAGCCACATCAACTTCTCCAGAACGTCGGCCGGCACCTCCCGGTCGATGGCCGCGGAGTCGAAGACGGGCAGCTCGCTCTCGCGCCGCATGACGTCCGCGATGAACTGCGGCTTGCAGGTGTACGCGATCGCGCCCCCGGCGCTCTGCTCCAGATGCATGCTCAGCGTGCCGCCGTGCCCGGGCTCGTCGACCTCCAGGCTGGACAGCAGCGGCTTGACGGGGTGACCGTTCTCCCGGACGAGCCGGTGGATGCGCTTGAGAATGGCGAGCTCGGCCCAGCGCAGATCGGTCCAGGTGAGCTCGATGTCGCGGATCGCCGCCTCGAACCGGAGATCGTTGTTGGCTCCGAAACGGCCGATCATATGGGTGAAGACGGCACGCCATCGGTCGGTGCCGATGCCCCGGGAGCGCGCCTCGGCCAGTCCCTTCTCCACGGCGTCGGCGCAGGCGACGAACTGGGGGACCGTGTAGGAGAGGGTGGAGTTGACGGAGATCCCGCGCGCCACCAACTGCTGGATGACCTGGTAACCCTGTTTGGTGCCGGGGACCTTGACCATGAGGTTCGGGGATATCCGGGCGATGCGCAGGGCCTGTTCCAGCATGAGGTCGGCATCGAGCATATGGCGGGGGTCGAGCTGGCCCGACACCCAGCCGTACTGTCCTTCGGTGGCGTGCCACATCGGCAGCATCGCGCTTGCCGCTCGGCGCAGGGCCTCCTCGTAGACGAGCGAGAAGGTGCTCTCGACACCGGGGCTCGACTGGTAGCGGATGAGCTCCTGGATGTCGTGGCGCCAGCTCTCGGGGGAGGCCAGGACGCTCTGTGCGACCAGGGACGGGTTGGTCGTGATGCCGCGGACCAGGGACTGGTCGGGCGTCGTGGGACAGAGGAATCGGTCGAGCTGTTCCTGCCAGCGGTTCCTCGTGTCCTTGTCGGGTGCGGTGGCCAACTGGCGTTGGCACCAACGGGGGTAGTCGAGGGGCGAGGAGTCCCACCAGATCTCCGCCCTCTCACCGGCCTGCTGAAGCGCGTGAAGAACACTCGGCATACGGATCGTGCCTTTCCGACTCGGTCTCTCAGGAGGGCAAGGTGGACGTCACAGGACGGCGGCCGCAGCCGGGAGCCGGCCGGCCCACCCGTCCAGCAGAGCGGGGAGCTCCTTCATCGAGCTGAAGGTCACCGCCCCGTCGGCGGCGAGCCGCGCCGCCGTTCCGTTCTGTGGCGGCGCGTAGGCGAACACCGACATGCCGGCCGTGATCCCCGCCCGGACACCGACGGGGCTGTCCTCGACGACCGCACAGTGCTCGGGGAGCGCTCCGAGATCGGCCGCCGCGTGCAGGAAGAGGCCGGGGTCCGGCTTCCATGTGCCGACCTCGTAGGCGCTGTAGATGCGGTCCTGGAAAAGCGGTAACAGACCTGTCAGTCCCAGGGTGTTGAGGATCTTCTCCCGTGGTGCGCTGGACGCTGTGCAGAAGGGCGGCTCAAGCCCCTCCAGGACCTGCCGCACATGGGGAACCGGCCGCAGCTCGGTGGCGAAGAGTTCCGTGCACCTGTCGCGGAAATCCGTGACGAAGCGCGGTGGCAGCGCCCGGCCCAGTAGGGCTTCCAGCTCCGCGACCCATTCGGCGACCTTCCGCCCACGAATGAATTCCAATGCCTCATCCGAGGAGATGTCAAGCCCCTGCTCGGCAGTCATCTCCTGCATGACCCGTGCACTCAGCGTTTCGCTTTCGACCAGAACTCCATCGCAGTCGAATAAGATCACTCTCTTCGTCATGAGGATACCTTTCATGATCATGAACGCCGGTGTCGATATGGCATGTGCGGGTTTCTGTGCAGGATCCGGAAACCTTCCGGCGGCGGAACATCGCCAGTGAATCAGAGCGTTCTTACGATTCGCTCACCGCTCGATACCGGGCCGCCGGACTCGCGGGCATAAGTGTTCAATTCGGGCGCGCATGACAGAGTCTTCGGGCCTTCCTGGACCGGTCATCGCCGTGCGGCTAGCTTAATTCCGGGGCCCGTGACGGTCGCTCGGAAAGGAGCATCGCACCGGCGTCCCGCCCGATCACCTTTGCCGTCGGACTCTTCGATCAGACATCCGTGCGAGAGGGAGTTCAATGAAGTTCGCAGTTCTCGGCCCGCTGTCCCTGACGGACGGAAATGGTTCCCTGCTCCCGACCGCACCGAAGACGCGTCAGCTCCTCGCACTGCTGCTGATCCATCCGAACTCCCTGGTGACGCTCGACGCCTGCGTCCAGGAGCTGTGGGGCGAATCCTCGCCGCGCAGCGCCGTGCAGAGCGTGCACGCCCGGATCTTCCAGATCCGGCAGGCGCTGGCCGGCGACCTGTCCGGTCGGACGACGGACGAGAGCAAGCGGATCCTGGAGACGCATCATCAGGGCTATTCGCTTCAGGTCGAAGAAGGCTCCCTCGACCGGGACGTACTCGAAGCGCACCTGACGGAATTCCGTCGCGCCCAAGCGCGAAAAGATGACATGGAAGTCTCCGCGGCACTTCGTTCCGCGCTGGGCCTGTGGCGCGGCCGGACCCTGTTGGACATTCAGCAGGGGCCGTACATCTATTCCTATGTGACGGGAATGGAGGATCTTCGGATGACGCTGCTGGAGCAGTGCATCGAAGCCGAACTGCGACTCGGTATGCACCATCGATTGCTGTCGGAATTGAGCATGCTCGTCTCCCGGCACCCCGTGCAGGAGAATCTTCACGCCCAGTACATGATCGCTCTGTACCGGTCGGGCCGTACCGCGGAATCCCTCAGGGCCTATCACCGGCTCCACGAAACGCTCACGGAAGAACTCGGTATCGAGCCCTGCCATCGCATCAGGAAGCTGCGGACCGCCGTATTGACCGAGAGCGCCGAACTCGATGTGGTCACCCAGGACAGGGCCGCCCTCTCGATGGACCTGATGGCGAGCCGATAACGGAACCGCGCACCGGGATCAATCCTCGCCGGGGCCCCTGGGCGGTCACGGCGCTGTCGACGGAGGAGGGTGTCAGTGTCAGCCGTGGAGGTGTACTCGGCTCCCGAGGGCGGTTCCGGCCGCCGCGAGCGGGAGGAGAGGCGGAGCCGCCGGTTCGAGACCCGTATCGCCGTCTGTGCGGGCGGCGGGGAGGTCTGCGACGGGTGGGTGCTCGGCGTAGTGGGAGCGGCGCTGCCACTGGCGCGCGACGACCTTGAGCTCACGCCCCTGTGGGTCGGTCTGATCGGATCGGCCTCCCTGATCGGCCTCTTCTTCGGCGGCCTGGTCTTCGGATGGCTCACCGACAAGGTGGGCCGGCAGAAGATGTACCTCATCGACCTGCTGGTCTTCCTTGTCGGCTCCCTGCTGCAACTCCTGGTCCAGGACCCCGCCCAGCTCTTCGCCGTGCGGCTGGTCATGGGCGCGGCGGTGGGCGCCGACTACGCCATCGCCGGCGCACTGGTCGCGGAGTTCGCGACGCCCGCGCGACGAGGGCGCCTCCTGGCCTCCCTCATCGTCTTCTGGTACGTCGGCTACACCCTGGCGACCGGGTTCGGCATCGCGATGGCCTCCCTCACCGACAGCGCGTCCGCGTGGCGGTGGATACTCGCCAGCAGCGCGCTGCCCTCCCTCCTCGTGCTGCTCGTCCGGCTCGGCACCCCGGAGTCCCCGAGTTGGCTGGTGAGCAAGGGCCGGCTCGCGGAGGCGGAGGCGATCAGCCGGCGGTGGCTCGGCCGCGGCCTCGAACGGCCCACGTCCGACGGCGTACCGGTACGGACCCGCCACGCCACCCTCTTCTCCCCCTTCTACCTCCGCCGCACCCTGTTCACCAGCCTGTTCTGGCTCTGCCAGGTGACCCCGTTCTTCGCCATCTCCACCTTCGCTCCCCAAGTACTGAGTCAGCTCGGCGCTCCGGGCAACGGTCTCGGCGAGCTGCTGCTCAACGTCTTCCTGCTCCTGGGCTGCGTGACGGGCGTGGTGGTCATCAACCGGGTGGGGCGCAGGGCCCTCCTCATCTGGCCGTTCTGCGTCACTGCCGCGGCTCTCCTCGTCCTCGGACTGTGGCCCCAGGCGAACCAGGGGGTCATCGCGCTCTGCTTCGGCGTCTTCGCCCTGTTCCACGCGGGGTCGAGTGTGCTCCAGGCCGTATATCCGAGTGAGGTGTTCCCCACGGAGATCAGGGCCACCGGAATCGGGTTCGCCGCCGCGGTGAGCCGGATCGGAGCGGCCTTCGGTACCTTCCTCGTCCCGCTGGGGCTCCAGGCATGGGGCGTCGGCGCGGTGATGCTGCTCGGCTGCGCCGTCTCCGCGGCGGGCGCCGTGGTGTCGGCTGCCTGGGCGCCGGAGACCGGTGGTCTGGAACTGGCGGAGGCGAGCCGTCCGCAGCCTTCTGGGCGGATCCCGGTACCCGATCCGCGCCCCCTCCCCGAATCCCGCACCTTCGATGATCAGGAGACCCATGTCCCGGCGTCTGTTCACCTCGGAGTCAGTGACCGAAGGTCACCCCGACAAGATCGCTGACCAGATCAGCGACACCGTTCTCGACGCGCTCCTCCAGGAGGACCCGTCCTCCCGGGTCGCCGTGGAGACCTTGATCACCACCGGTCTGGTGCATGTCGCCGGCGAGGTGACCACCAAGGCGTACGCGCCGATCGCCCAGCTCGTGCGGAACAAGATCCTTGAGATCGGCTACGACTCCTCGAAGAAGGGCTTCGACGGCGCCTCCTGCGGCGTGTCGGTGTCCATCGGCGCGCAGTCGCCCGACATCGCCCAGGGCGTCGACACGGCGTACGAGAAGCGGGTCGAGGGTGCCGCCGCGGGCGGGGACGGCGACGAGCTGGACAAGCAGGGCGCCGGCGACCAGGGCCTGATGTTCGGGTATGCCTGTGACGAGACCCCTGAGCTGATGCCGCTCCCGATCCATCTCGCGCACCGGCTCTCGCGCCGTCTCTCCGAGGTCCGCAAGAACGGCACCATCCCCTA
>NZ_JBHZDA010000005.1:102865-138370 GCF_042755665.1 Streptomyces sp. NPDC059142 | reverse complement strand
CCGCCGGCCCGCCCCGGCGCCCCGGCGGGCCCGGCGGGCCCGGACACCGGCGCCGCCGGCCGGACGGCCCGCCACGCGCTCGCCGCCTCACTCGGCGCCGTCTACGCGGCGACCGCCGGACGGCCGCTGCTGCACGCCGCGCTCAACCCGTCCCCCGCCCTCACCCAGCGCGCCGTCGGCGGCGGGATCCGGGCGATGATCCCGCTCCAGGGCGCGCTGGCCGCGCGCGGCGGGGCGGCCGGGGTGGCGCTGGGAGTCATGGGGCTGGCACCGCTGGCCCGCACCGTCGCACGGAAAGTGAGCCCCACATGAGTCTGCGTCCCGGATACGGCACCAACGGGCTCACCGATCTCCGGCTGGACGACGCCCTCGCCCTCCTCGCCGACCTCGGCTACGACGGCGTCGGACTCACCCTCGACCACATGCACCTCGACCCGATGGCGCCCGAGCTGGCCGCCCGCACCCGCCGGGTCGCCGGCCGCCTCGCGGAGCTGGGGCTCGACGTCACCGTCGAGACCGGCGCGCGCTACGTCCTCGACCCGCGCCGCAAACACGGCCCCACCCTCCTCGACCCGGACCCCGAGGGGCGCGCCGCCAGGACCGGGCTGCTCGTCACCGCCGTCCGGGTCGCCGCCGACCTCGGCGCGCACGCCGTGCACTGCTTCAGCGGGGTCACTCCCGACGGCACGGACCCCGACACCGCGTGGAAGCGGCTCGAAGAGGCGATGGGCCCCGTGCTCGACGCCGCCGAGGCCGCCGACATCCCGCTCGCGATCGAGCCGGAGCCCGGCCATCTCGTCGGCGACCTCGCCGGATTCCACGAACTCAGACGCCGCCTCGGCGACCCCGAACAGCTCGGCCTCACCCTCGACATCGGCCACTGCCAGTGCCTGGAGCCCGCGTCGCCCGCCGACTGCGTACGGGACGCCGCGCCCTGGCTGCGCCACGTCCAGATCGAGGACATGCGGCGCGGTGTCCACGAGCATCTGCCCTTCGGCGACGGCGAGATCGACTTCCCGCCGGTGCTCGACGCGCTGGCCGCCACCGGCTACCAGGGCCTGACCGTGGTGGAGCTGCCCCGCCACTCCCATGCCGGACCCGAACTCGCCCGCACCTCCATCGAGTTCCTGCGGGCGCTGGAGGGAGGCGCATGACGCACGGACTCCCCGAACCGGCCGGCGCCCTCGCCCCGGACGCCGCCACCTGGCTCGAAGCGGCACTGGCCGAGGCGAGCGCCGCCGCCGGACGGGCCGACACCGCCGCCGCCCCCTGGGAGCTGCGCTTCGCCGCCGCCGGACGCCACTGCGGCCAGGACCGGGCCGACACCGTACGCGTCCTGCTGCTCCACCGGGCCGCCGCCGGCGCCGCCACCCTCACCCGGCTCTACGACCGCGGCACCGCCGCCGAGCGCCGCGCCGTGCTGCTCGCCCTGCCCGAACGCGTCTCCGGACCCGACGCGCTGCCCCTGGTCGAGGACGCGCTGCGGACCAACGACACCCGGCTCGTCGAGGCGGCCGTCGGCCCGTACGCCGCAGCCCACCTCGACGCCCACGCCTGGCGGCACGCCGTCCTCAAGTGCCTCTTCACGGGCGTCCCGCTGGACACCGTCGCCGGGCTGGCGGAACGCGCCCACGGGGACGCCGAACTGGCCCGTATGCTGCGCGACTTCGCCGCCGAGCGGACCGCCGCCGGCCGCCCCGTACCCGCCGACCTGCACCGTGCGCTCCAACTGACCGGCGAGGAGTCCTGATGCGCATCTTCGACCCCCACATCCACATGACGTCCCGCACCACGGACGACTACCGGGCGATGTACGCCGCCGGTGTGCGCGCCCTCGTCGAACCGTCCTTCTGGCTCGGCCAGCCCCGTACCTCGCCCGCCAGCTTCTACGACTACTTCGACGCCCTCCTCGGCTGGGAGCCCTTCCGCGCCGCCCAGTACGGCATCGCCCACCACTGCACCCTCGCCCTCAACCCCAAGGAGGCGGGCGATCCGCGCTGCACCCCGGTCCTGGACGAACTGCCCCGCTACCTCGTCAAGGACGGCGTCGTCGCCGTCGGCGAGATCGGCTACGACTCCATGACCCCGGCCGAGGACACCGCGCTCGCCACCCAGCTCCAGCTCGCCGCCGACCACGGCCTGCCCGCCCTCGTCCACACCCCGCACCGGGACAAGCTCGCCGGGCTGCGCCGCACCATCGACGTCGTACGGGAATCCGCCCTGGCCCCGGACCGGGTGCTGCTCGACCACCTCAACGAGACCACCGTCAAGGAAGCCGCCGAGAGCGGCAGTTGGCTCGGGTTCTCCATCTACCCGGACACCAAGATGGACGAGGACCGGATGGTCGCCGTGCTCAAGGAGCACGGCACCGAGAAGGTGCTCGTCAACTCGGCCGCCGACTGGGGCAACAGCGATCCCCTCAAGACCCGCAAGGTCGCGGACGCCATGCTCGCGGCCGGATTCGACGCCGACGACGTCGACCAGGTCCTGTGGCGCAACCCCGTCGCCTTCTACGGACTCAGCGGCCGGCTCCAGCTCGACGTCCCCGCCCCCGCCGCCCTCCACGAGGGCAACTCCGTACTGCGCGGCGGGGAGTGAGCCGATGCGCTTCCGCCACCCCGACGGGTCCACCGTCCACCTCGCGTACTGCACCAACGTCCACCCCGCCGAGACCCTCGACGGAGTCCTCGCCCAACTGCGCGACCACTGCGAGCCGGTCCGCAGACGCCTCGGCCGGGACCGGCTCGGCATCGGCCTCTGGCTCGCCAGGGACGCCGCCCAGGCCCTGATCAACGACCCGGTCGCGCTGCGCGGACTGCGCGCCGAACTCGACCGGCGCGGCCTGGAGGTCGTCACCCTCAACGGCTTCCCGTACGAGGGCTTCGGCGCCGAGGAGGTCAAGTACCGGGTCTACAAACCCGACTGGGCCGATCCCGAACGGCTGTCCCACACCGCCGACCTGGCCAGGCTGCTCGCCGCGCTGCTGCCCGACGATGTCACCGAGGGCTCCGTCTCCACCCTGCCGCTCGGCTGGCACACCGCCTGGGACGACACCGCCGCCCACACCGCCCACACCGCGCTCACCACCCTCGGCGGACGCCTCGACGCCCTGGAGGAGCTGACCGGCAAGTCCATCAGGATCGCCCTGGAGCCGGAGCCCGGCTGCATCGTGGAGACCACCGCCGACGCGATCGGCCCGCTCTCCGCGCTCCCCGGCGACCGGATCGGCATCTGCGTCGACACCTGCCACCTCGCCACCTCCTTCGAGGACCCGGCCCTCGCGCTCGACGCGCTGGAAGCCGCCCGCATCCCCATCCCCAAGGCGCAGCTCTCCGCCGCCCTGCACGCCGAGAACCCGCACCTGCCCGAGGTACGGGAGGCGCTGCGCGCCTTCGACGAGCCCCGCTTCCTCCACCAGACCCGCACCAGCACCGCAGCCGGGCTGCGCGGCACCGACGATCTGGACGAGGCGCTGGCCGGCGGGTCACTGCCCGAAGGGGCGCCCTGGCGCGCCCACTTCCACGTACCGCTGCACGCCCCGCCCGCCCCGCCGCTCACCTCCACCCTGCCCGTGCTCCAGGAGGCGCTGGGCCGGCTCGTCGGCGGGGCCGAGCCGCGCACCCGGCACCTGGAGGTCGAGACGTACACCTGGCAGGCGCTCCCGCCGGAGCTTCGGCCCCGCTCGCGCGGCCGGCTCGCCGAGGGGATCGCCGCCGAACTCACCCTGGCCAGGGACCTGCTGGTCGACCTCGGCCTCAAGGAGCTGCCATGAGCGACACCCAGGCCGGGTCCCCGGCCGAAGAGCGGGGCGGCGCCCCGACCCCGCTGCTGGTCCTCGACGTCGTCGGCCTCACCCCGCAACTGCTGCGCCACATGCCGCATCTGACGAAGCTCGCCGGGTCCGGCTCGCAGGCGCCGCTGTCCACCGTGCTGCCCGCCGTCACATGCAGCGCCCAGTCCACCTTCCTCACCGGCACCCTCCCCGCCGAGCACGGCATCGTCGGCAACGGCTGGTACTTCCGCGAGCTGGGCGACGTCCTGCTCTGGCGCCAGCACAACGGACTCGTCTCCGGCGACCGGCTCTGGGACGCGGCCCGCCGCGCCCACCCCGGCTACACCGTCGCCAACATCTGCTGGTGGTACGCGATGGGAGCGGACACCGACTACACCGTCACCCCCCGCCCCGTCTACTACGCCGACGGCCGCAAGGAGCCCGACTGCTACACCCGGCCGCCCGAGCTGCACGACGAACTCCACGAGAAGTTCGGCACCTTCCCCCTCTTCCACTTCTGGGGACCCGGCGCCGATCTGGTCTCCTCGCGGTGGATCGTGGACGCGACCCGCCACATCATCGCCACCCGCAGCCCCGACCTCGCCCTGTGCTACGTCCCGCATCTCGACTACGACCTCCAGCGCTACGGCCCCGACGACCCCCGCTCCCACCGGGCCGCGGCCGAACTCGACGCGGTCCTCGCCCCGTTGCTGGCGGACGCGCGGGCGGAGGGCCGTACCGTCGTGGCGCTCTCCGAGTACGGCATCACCCGGGTCTCCCGGCCCGTCGACATCAACCGGGCGCTGCGCAGGGCCGGGCTGCTGGAGGTCCACACCCAGGACGGCATGGAGTACCTGGACACCATGGCCTCCCGCGCCTTCGCCGTCTCGGACCACCAGCTCGCGCATGTCTACGTACGCAGGTCCGAGGATCTGGAGGCGACCCGCGAGGCGCTGAAGGACCTCGCCGGGATCGATCAACTCCTCGACGACGAGGGCAAGAAGGCGCACGGGCTCGACCACCCCCGCTCGGGCGAGCTGGTCGCCGTCGCGGATCCGGACGCCTGGTTCACGTACTACTACTGGCTGGACGACGACCGGGCGCCCGACTTCGCGCAGCTCGTGGAGATCCACCGGAAACCGGGGTACGACCCCGTCGAGCTGTTCATGGACCCCCTCGACCCCTACGTACGGGTCAAGGCGGCCACGGCGATCGCCCGCAAGAAGCTCGGCATGCGCTACCGGCTCGCCGTCGTCCCCCTCGACCCTTCCCCCATCCGCGGCAGCCACGGCCGCCTCCCCGCGAGCGACGAAGAAGGTCCGCTCATCCTCTGCTCCACCCCCGACGCCGTCGGTGACCGCGTCGCGGCCACCGAGGTGAAGAGCCTGCTCCTCCACCTTGCCGGACTGCACTGACCGAAGGAGTTCCGCAATGAGCCGCAAGACGTCAGCAGACCCCGAACTCGCGCACAAGCTCAGCCGGCGCGGCATGCTCGGTGTCGCCGCCGGAGCCACCGCGGCGGCGGTGGTCGGCGCCACGGCCGCCGCCACCCCGGCCGCCGCCCACGGCGCAGGCCCGCGGCCCGGCCAGGGCCACGGTCCCGGCAAGGGGCAGCCCGTCCTGCCGCCGGGACGGCTCGGCATCCAGCTCTACTCCCTGCGCGACAAGGTCTCCACGATCGGCTTCGCCAAGGTCTTCGACGAGCTGGAGCGCTTCGGTTACGACGAGATCGAGTTCGCCGGCTACACCCAGGGCAGCGCCGGAGCCATCACCCTGCCGCAGCTCAAGAGGCTGGCCAGGGACCACGGCCTCAAGCCCATCGGCAGCCATGTCAACTACGCCGACGACAACAACCCCGACGCCTACAGCTTCGCCCAGAACCTCACCAAGGTCCTGGACGACGCCCAGGAACTCGGCCTGGAACACATAGGCACCGCCTCGGGACCCTTCCGCTACGGATCGACCGTCGACGCCTGGAAGCGGGCGGCCGCCGACTTCAACGCCTACGGCGCGGCGGCCAAGCGGCGCGGCATGAAGTTCTACCAGCACAACCACGCGGAGGAGTTCTCCTTCGCCACCGACCGGCCGAACGTACGGCTCTACGACGTCCTGCTCGCGGAGACCGACCCGAGCCTGGTCTATCTGGAGATGGACATCTACTGGGCGTACGCGGGGCAGTTCCGCTTCAGCAGGACCCCCGAGGGCAGGCCCGCGCCCTTCGACCCGCTGCGGTACGTCCTCAAGCAGCCCCACCGCTACCCGCTCTTCCACGTGAAGGACGGCATCGAGGACATCACCGCCCGGGACGGCTACCAGATGGTGGACGTCGGTGACGGGGACATCGACTACCGGCGCTTCATCTCGGCGGTCAACAAGACCCACGGCGGCCGGCGTGGCCACCACTGGCAGGTGGAGCACGACCAGCCGGTGGACTCCCTCGCCTTCGCCCGCAAGTCCTCCGCGCATCTGCACGGGCTGCGCGAGAAGCGGTAACAGCGCCCGACACGGACACGGACACGGATACGGATACGGATACGCATCCCGCTCCGGATCCGAGACCGGATACGGGCACGTACAGGGCGGCGGCCCTCCGCGCGGTGGTACAGCACCGCGGGGAGGGCCGTCCGTCCGTGGTCAGGCGGTCGCCTGTCCCGGCTGCCGGGCCCGGGGCAGCCGGACCGTACGGCGCCCGCGGTGCGGGCCGCCGGGCCGGCGCAGCGCCAGCGAGAGCCCCGCGGCGATCAGCGAGACCACACCGGACGCCACATACGCGCCGACGTACCCCCACGAGGCGACCACGACCGCCCCCAGCCCGCCGCCGAACAGGCCGCTGACCAGCTTCGCGCTGTAGACCATGCCGTAGTTGGAGGCGTTGTTGTTCTCCCCGAAGTAGTCCGGGACCAGCGCCGCGAACAGCGGGTAGAACGCCCCGCCGCCGAAGCCGGAGAGGAAGGCGAAGACGAGGAAGAGCGTCTGGTTGCCGATCTCACCGGCCCACAGCACACCGAACTGCGCCACGGCCAGTACCAGACACACGTACGTGAGCGTCGGCCGCCGCCCCAGCTTGTCCGAGAGCCAGCCGACCACACCGCGTCCCGTGCCGTTGATCACCGACATCAGCCCCATGGACGACGCGGCGATCAGCGGGCCGAACCCCATCTCCTTGGCGAACGGCACCTGGAACGAGATCCCGAAGATCGACACGCCCGCGCAGCACAGCATGCACAGCCACATCAGGGGCACGACCCCGGTCCGTAACGCCTCCTTCGGTGTGTACTGCTTCACCGCGGGCGGGTTCTTCACCAGCGCGAGCGACGACTTGGTGTCCCCGGAGCGGTGCAGCGGGTCCACCTCCTCGGGCCACCAGTTCTTCGGCGGGTCCTTGAAGAACAGCCCCGCCACCAGCGTCAGCACCAGCACGTACACACCGACGAGGTCCAGCACGGTGTGGAAGTTCGAGGTGTCGAAGCCGTACGTGAAGAGGAAGACGAACGGCACCGCGCCATAGGCGAACGCGCCGTTCACCAGACCCGTCTTGCCGCCCCTGCGCTCGGGGTACCACTTGCCGACCATGTTGACGCAGGTCGAGTAGATCAGGCCGGAGCCGAGCCCGCCCAGCAGCCCGAAGCCGGCCAGCGCGAACCAGAAGCCGGGCGCGTGGCTGAGACTGACGAAGCCGAGCAGCGAGCAGAACGAGCCGGTCAGCATGGCCGCTCTGCTGCTCAGGATGCCCTTCTCCCGTAACCGTCCGGCGGGGAAGGAGACCGCGGCCTGGAAGAAGATCCAGACACTGAGCACCCAGAAGGTGTTCGTCGAGGTCCAGTGATGTGCCCGGGACAGCGTCTCCTCGGCCGCCCCGAAGGCGTACTCGAAGACACTGATGGCGAGCATGGCGAGCCAGGGCAGGGCCACCATCGTCCAGCGGGGGAGGCCGAGGATCTGCCGGTCGGACTCGCCGATCCGGTAGACACGGCCATGGGCGTCGGTGATCTCGCGGTAGTCCACGCCGGCGGTGGCCGACGCGGACGTCCCCGAGAGTGGTTCCGTGGTCATTTCAGGCGATCTCCCGGCCGATCGGGTTCGGGTTGGGTCGGATCTTCTTGACGTCGGGCCTGCCGGGCGCCTTGAGGAACACCGCCAGTACGGCGGAGGCGAGCCCGATGCTGCCGGCGATGACGAACGCGCCCCGGTAGCCCCAGGCGCCCACCACGACAGCCCCCACACCGGAGCCGACGAGGCCCGATATGAGCTTGGAGCTGTAGACCATGCCGTAGTTCGAGGCGTTGTTGTTCTCCCCGAAGTAGTCCGCGGTCATCGCCGCGAACAGCGGGAAGATGGCGCCGCCGCCGAACCCGGAGACCATCGAGCAGAACAGGAAGAACGGCATACTGCCCAGCGTCCCGGAGGCCAGCACACCGAACTGCGCGCTGCCGAGCACCAGACACACGAAGATCAGGGTGCGGCGGCGCCCGTACCGGTCGGAGATCCAGCCGATGACACCGCGCCCCGTACCGTTCACGATCGCCTTGAGCGACATCGCGGTGGCCACGATCCCGCCCGCGAACCCCATGTCCTTGCCGAAGGGCACCTGGAACGCGATGCCGAAGATGTTGATCCCCGCCGTGCAGAGCAGACAGAACCACATCAGCCACAGCACCGGTGTACGGGCCGCCTCCCGCGGTGTGTACTGCTTCACCGCCGGCGGGTTCTTCTCCAGCGCGCGCCGGACCCTCGGGTCGTCGGAGACCTTCAGCGGGTCCGCGCCCCGCGGCCACCAGTACTTCGGCGGGTCCTTGAAGAACCAGCCGGCGGTCGCCACGACGAGGCAGCACAGCACCCCGACGAAGACCAGGACGCCCCGGTAGTTGCCGAGATCCATGTACGAGGTGAAGAGGAAGACGAACGGCACCGAACCGTAGGCGAAACCGCCGTTGACGAGGCCGGTCTTGCCTCCCTTGCGCTCCGGGTACCACTTGCCGACCATGTTGACGCAGGTCGCGTAGACCAGACCGGCGCCGATACCGCTGAACATGCCGAAGCCGAAGTACGCCACGATCACGTGCGGGGCGTACGCCAGGGAGAGATACCCCAGCAACGTCCCCAGCGCGCCCAGCATCATGGCGTACCGGGCGGGCAGCCTGCCGCTCTCCCTGAGCTGCCCGGCGGGAAAGGCGACGGCCGCCTGGAAGAAGACCCAGACGCCCATCAGCCAGAAGATGTGTCCGCTGCTCCAGAGATGGGCCTCGTGCAGCGTGTCCTCCGCGGAGGTGAACGCGTACTCCGACGAGCTGATGCCGAGCATGCCCATCCAGGGGAAGAGCACCATCGTCCAGCGGGGCCGGCCCATGATGTCCCGGTCGCTCTCACCGATCCGGTACACGCGTCCGTTGCGGTCCGTCACCTCCTGGTAGGGGACGGAACTGCCGAGTCGAGTAGTCGTTGTTTTCATGGTGGTCTCTCGCACCCCTCGCATCGAAAGAACTGGCCAGCGCCCCCTGTCCAAAACCTTCGTGCCGTGCCCGGGTGGGGTCAGGTCATGAACCGCCCCCCAACAGCCCGGCGGCCCGGCGGCCCGCGCCCACCGGGCGGCGGCGTGCCCCGGGGGCAACCCCCGGACCCCCGGCCGGTGACGGCTGCCGTCCGTGCATCACAACAGCCCCGCTGCCCGCGCCCACCGGGCGGCGGTGTGCCCGGGGGGCAACCCCCGGACCCCCGGCCGGTGACGGCTGCCGTCCGTGCATCACAACAGCCCCGCTGCCCGCGCCCACCGGTACTTGGCGCCGAGCACCGCGACCGGCTGCTCCGTGGTGTACGGGTAGGCCACCACCCCGTGGTCGAAGAGGTACTGGCACGCCTCCTCGACCTCGACGTCGCCCGCGAGGGAGGCCACCACCGGCTTGTGGATCCCCCGCTCCCGGAACTCCGCCACGACCCGCGCCGTCAGTTCGGCGAAGACCATGGGCGGGGTGACGATGGTGTGCCAGTAGCCGAGGACCAGCGCGTGGATCCGCGGGTCCTCCAGACCCAGCCGGATCGTCGCCTCGTACGTGGACGGCGGTTCGCCCCCGGTGATGTCCACCGGGTTGCCGGCCGCGCCGAACGGCGGGATGAACGCGCGGAACGCCTCGTCCAGGTCGGGCGGGATCTCCATCAGGGAGAGCCCGTTGTCCACGACGGCGTCCGAGAGGAGCACCCCCGAGCCGCCGGCGCCCGTGATGATGACTACGTTGTCACCCCGCGGAGTGGGGAGCACGGGCAGCGCCCGCGCGTACTCCAGCATGTCGTTCAGCCCCGGCGCCCTGATGACCCCGGCCTGACGCAGGATGTCGTCGTACACCGCGTCGTCCCCGGCGAGGGCTCCGGTGTGCGACCCGGCGGCCTTCGCGCCCGCGGCCGTACGCCCGGCCTTGAGGACGACCACCGGCTTCTTCGGTACGGTGGCCCGCGCCGCCGCCACGAACGCGCGGCCGTCCTTGAGATCTTCGAGGTGCATCGCGATGCACTCGGTGTGCGGGTCCTCGCCGAACCAGGTCAGCAGGTCGTCCTCGTCCAGGTCGGACTTGTTGCCGAGGCCGACGATCGCCGAGACGCCCGTCCTGGTGGAGCGCGCGAAGCCGAGGATGGCCATCCCGATGCCGCCGGACTGCGAGGTCAGCGCCACGCCGCCCTTGACGTCGTACGGGGTGCAGAAGGTCGCGCAGAGGTCCTGCCAGGTGGAGTAGTAGCCGTAGATGTTCGGCCCCAGCAGCCGGACGCCGTGCTCCTCCGCGATCGCCACGATCCGTGCCTGAAGGCCGTGTTCGCCGGTCTCGGCGAAGCCGGACGGGATCAGCACGGCGTTGGGGATGCCCTTGCGGCCGACCTCCTCCAGCGCGGCGGGCACGAACTTCGCGGGGATCGCGAAGACCGCCACATCGGGCTCACCGGGAACATCCATCACGCTCTTGTACGCCTTGCGGCCGAGAATGTCATCGGCCTTGGGGTTCACGGGATGGATGTCGCCGGGAAAACCCCCGTCGACGAGGTTGCGCATGACCGAATTGCCGATCTTCCCCTGCTCGTTGGAGGCGCCGATCACCGCCACGGAGGTCGGCTTCATCAGCCGGCCCATCGAGACCAGGATCTCCTCACGGCTGTACGCGCGCCGCTCGGCCGGCCGCTCGGTGTCCAGCAGGATCCGTACGTCCGCGGCCATCACCCCGCTGGCCGAGGCGAACACCGGGTTGAGATCGACCTCGGCGATCTCCGGGAAGTCCGCCGCGAGCCGCGACACCTTGACGATCAGCCCGGCCAGCGCGTCCCGGTCGACGGGCGCGCCGCCGCGCACCCCGCGCAGGATCTCCGCCGCGCGGATCCCGTCGAGCATCGACAGCGCGTCGTCCGTGGAGGCGGGCGCCAGCCGGAACGTGACGTCCTTCAACACCTCGACCAGCACCCCGCCGAGACCGAACGCCACGATCTTCCCGAAGGTCGGGTCGGTGACGGTGCCGATCAGCACCTCGGTGCCCTCGGGCACCATCTGCTGGATCTGTACGCCCAGGATCCGCGCGTCCGGGTCGTAGGCACGGGCGTTGGAGACGATCGCGGTGAACGCGCCCCGCACCTCGGCGGCGGAGGCCAGCCCGATGCGCACCCCGCCCGCGTCCGTCTTGTGGAGGATCTCCGGCGAGACGATCTTCATCGCCACCGGGAAGCCGATCCGGTCGGCCAGCGCCACCGCCTCGTCGGCGCTCTCGGCCAGCGCCTCGGCCGGCGTGGGGATCCCGTACGCGTCCGTGACGGCCTTGCCCTCGGGCGCGGTCAGCGCGGTGCGGCCCTCGGCGAGCGCCGAGTCCAGCAGCGCCCGTACGGTCTTCCTGCTCTCTTCGTTGCTGTCCACCGCTAGATGACTCCGTCCGTCTTGAGAAGCCGCAGTTCCTCGTCGCCCAGGCCCAGTTCGCCCACGTACACCTCGCTGTTGTGCTCACCGAGCAGCGGCGAGGTGAAGACCTCCACGGGGGAGTCGGAGAGCTTCAGCGGGCTGCCGACCGTGGTGAACGAGCCGCGTTGGGGGTGGGGGACCTCGACGACCATCTCGTTGGCCGCGAGCGAGGCGTCCTCGATGATCTCCTTGGTGGAGAGGATCGGGCCGCAGGGGATGTTGTGGGCGTTGAGCCGCTCCAGCACCTCCCACTTGGGGAGGGTGGCCGTCCACTCCTCGATGAGCTGGAACATCTTGCCGAGCTTGGGGAGCCGCGCCTCGGGCGTGGCCCACTCGGGGTCGTCCGCCAGTTCGGGGCGGCCCATCAGCTCGGTGACCGGCCGCCAGCCGACCGGCTGCACGATCACGTATACGTAGTCGTTGGGGCCGCCCGGCGCGCACTTGACCGCCCAGCCGGGCTGTCCGCCGCCGCTCGCGTTGCCGCTGCGCGGCACCTCGTCGCCGAAGTCGTCGTTCGGGTACTCCGCGAGCGGTCCGTGGGCGAGCCGCTGCTGGTCGCGGAGTTTGACCCGGCAGAGGTTGAGCACGGCGTGCTGCATCGCCACATTGACGCGCTGGCCGCGCCCGGTGTGTTCACGCTGGAAGAGCGCGGCGAGTATCCCGGCGACGGCGTGGATCCCCGTGCCGGAGTCGCCTATCTGCGCGCCCGTGGCGAGCGGCGGCCCGTCCTCGAAGCCGGTCGTGGACATCGAGCCGCCCATGGCCTGCGCGACCACCTCGTACGCCTTGAAGTTGGTGTACGGGCCCTCCCCGAACCCCTTGATGGAGGCGTAGACGATCCGCGGGTTGATCTCCTGGATGCGCTCCCAGGTGAACCCCATCCGGTCCACGGCCCCGGGGCCGAAGTTCTCCACCATCACGTCGGAGCGGCGGATGAGTTCGGTCAGGATCTCCTTGCCGCGCTCCGTCTTGGTGTTGAGGGTGATGGACCGCTTGTTGCAGTTGAGCATCGTGAAGTACAGCGAGTCCACGTCGGGCAGATCGCGGAGCTGCTTGCGGGTGATGTCGCCGCTCGGCGCCTCCAGCTTCACCACGTCCGCGCCGAGCCAGCCGAGCAACTGCGTGGCCGAGGGCCCCGACTGGACATGGGTCATGTCCAGGACGCGTACGCCGGAGAGGGCCTTGGGGCCGGCCGTGGACGAGGTCTCAAGAGCCTGGGTCATGGGAGGGCTCCTTCACTTGTACATGGTCTGGTTCATGGTTCCGGGGGCGTACGCGTCGGGGTCGACCCAGACGTTGATCAGCGACGGCAGTCCGGACTCGCGGGCGCGCCGCAGCGCGGGCGCGATCCCGGCCGGGTCGCGGACCTCCTCGCCGTAACCGCCCAGCATCTGGGCGAACTTGTCGTAGTGGACGTCGCCGAGGGTGTTGCCGACGCGCTCGCGTTCGTCGCCGTACTTGGCCTTCTGGCCGTAACGGATCTGGTTCATCGAGGAGTTGTTGCCGACGATGCCGACGAAGGGCAGGTTGTAGCGGACCAGCGTCTCGAAGTCCCAGCCGGTCAGCGAGAAGGCGCCGTCGCCGAAGAGCGCCACGACCTCCTTGTCGGGCCTGGCCTGCTTGGCGGCGAGCACGAAGGGCACGCCCACGCCGAGGGTGCCGAGCGGGCCCGGGTCCATCCAGTGTCCCGGCGACTTGGGCTGGACGACCTGCCCGGAGAAGGTGACGATGTCGCCGCCGTCCCCGATGTAGATCGAGTCTTCCGTGAGGAACTGGTTGATCTCGCTGACCAGCCGGTACGGGTGGATGGGCGAGGCGTCCGAGCGCAACTGCGGCAGCCGCTTCTCGACGGCGGTCTGCTCGGCGGCGCGCAGCTCGTCCAGCCACGCCTTCCGCTTCACCGAGCCGCCGTTGATCCGGCCGCTCGCGGCCTGGGTGACGGAGGAGAGCACGAGCCCGGCGTCACCGACGATGCCGAGGTCGATGTCGCGGTTCTTGCCGACCGTGCGGTAGTCGAGGTCGATCTGGACGACGGTCGCGTCCGGCGAGAGCCGCTTCCCGTACCCCATACGGAAGTCGAAGGGCGTCCCGACGATGACGATGAGGTCGGCGTTGGAGAAGGCGTAGCGCCGGGAGAGCTGGAAGTGGTGCGGGTCGCCGGGGGGCAGGGTGCCGCGGCCGGCCCCGTTCATGTACGCGGGGATGTTGAGCGTCCGCACCAGCTCGATCGCCGCGTCGGTCCCCCGGGTCGTCCAGACCTGGCTGCCGAGCAGGATGGCCGGCTTCTCGGCGTGCACGAGCAGATCGGCGAGCCTCTCGACGGCCTCGGGGTCCCCGGCCGAGCGGGTGGAGGCGCGGTACCGCCCGGCGGCGGGGACCCGGGCCTTCTCCACCGGCACCCTGGCGTCCAGCACATCGCGCGGGATCTCCAGGAAGGAGGGACCGGGAGCGCCGTGGTAGCACTCGCGGAAGGCCATCGAGACCATGTCGGCCGCGCGCGCCGTGTCCGGCACGGTGGCGGCGAACTTGGTGATGGGGGTCATCATGTCGACGTGGGGGAGGTCCTGGAGGGACCCCATCTTGTGCTGGGTGTGCGCCCCCTGGCCGCCGATCAGCAGCATGGGCGACTCGGCGCGGAAGGCGTTGGCGACCCCGGTGACGGCGTCGGTGGTGCCGGGCCCGGCGGTGACCACCGCGCATCCCGGCTTTCCGGTGATCCGGGCATAGCCGTCCGCGGCGTGGGCGGCCACCTGCTCATGACGTACGTCGACGACTTCGATGCCCTCGTCGACGCAGCCGTCGTAGATGTCGATGATGTGGCCGCCGCAGAGGGTGTAGATGACCTCGACGCCCTCCGCTTTGAGCGCCTTGGCGACGAGATGACCACCGGAGATGAGTTCCTGGCTGTCGTCGGGCATGAGGAGGTCCCTGTCCCTTCGTAGTCCTTCGCCGGGGAGGGGCGAGCGCCCGCCCCGGTACATTGCATACAGTCGACGAATACTGTATGAAGCTTGTTATCCCGCATCCGGGCGGGTGGTGTCCAGGGGGCGTGCGCCACTTTTCGTCAAAGGGAAAGCAAGGGGAGCAGCCATGGATCTGTACGAACACCAGGCAAGGGAACTCTTCGCGGAACACGGCCTCGCGGTACCGGACGCCGAGGTCGTGACCTCCGCGCCGGAGGCCGGGGCCGCCGCGCGGCGCCTCGGCGGGCGCGTGGTCGTCAAGGCGCAGGTGAAGACCGGAGGGCGCGGCAAGGCGGGCGGTGTGAAGCTCGCGGCCGACCCGGCGGCGGCCGAACTGACCGCACGGCAGATACTCGGCATGGACATCGCGGGGCACACCGTCCACGCGGTGATGCTCGCCCAACCCGTCGACATCCACGACGAGTTCTATGTGAGCTACGTACTCGACCGGGCGGCCGGGACCTTCCTCGCCATCGCCTCGGCCGAGGGCGGCATGGAGATCGAGCAGGTCGCGGCCGTCCGCCCGGAGGCGGTGGCCCGGGTCCCCGTCGACCCGGCCGAGGGCGTCACCGAGGCGGTGGCCGCCCGGATCGCCGCCGAGGCCGGACTGCCCGCCGAGGTCGTCCCTGTGCTCCGGGCGCTGTGGCGCGTGCTGGTCCGCGAGGACGCGCTGCTGGTCGAGGTGAACCCGTTGGTCCGTACCGCGGAAGGGCTGATAACCGCCCTCGACGGCAAGGTCACCGTTGACGACAACGCCCTCTTCCGGCAGACGCGTTGGGGAGGGGCGCAGGGCGGCTCCGGCGCCGACGCGCTGGAGGCGCGGGCGGCGGCCAAGGGGCTCAACTACGTGAAGCTCGACGGTGAGGTCGGCATCGTCGGCAACGGCGCCGGCCTCGTCATGTCCACCCTCGACGTGGTGGCGGGGTGCGGCGCCCGGCCCGCCAACTTCCTGGACATCGGGGGAGGGGCGTCCGCCCAGGTGATGGCGGACGGGCTCTCCGTCATCCTCTCCGACCCGGCGGTGAAGTCCGTCTTCGTCAATGTCTTCGGCGGCATCACGGCCTGCGACGCGGTCGCCGACGGCATCGTACGGGCCCTGGAATCAGTGGCGTTGACCCGGCCGCTCGTGGTCCGCCTCGACGGCAACAGCGCGGCCCGGGGCCGGGCGATCCTCGCCGGGCGCGCCCACCCGCTCGTACAGCAGGCCACCACCATGGACGGGGCGGCCCGGCAGGCCGCCGCGCTCGCCAACGCCGGATGAGGAGAGGAACACCATGGCCATCTTCCTGACCAAGGAGAGCAAGGTACTCGTCCAGGGCATGACCGGCGCCGAGGGCATGCGCCACACCCGGCGGATGCTCGCCGCGGGCACCGCCGTCGTCGGCGGCGTCAACCCGCGCAAGGCCGGCGGCCGGGCCGACCTCGACGGCACCACCGTGCCCGTCTTCGGCTCCGTGCGCGAGGGCATCGAGGCGACCGGCGCGGACGTCAGCGTCGTCTTCGTACCCCCGCGGTTCGCCAGGGCGGCCGTGACCGAGGCGGTGGACGCCGGGATCGGGCTCGTGGTCGTCATCACCGAGGGCATCCCCGTACACGACGCGGTCGCCTTCACCGCGTACGCCAAGGAGCGCGGCACCCGGATCATCGGTCCCAACTGCCCCGGCCTGATCAGCCCGGGACAGTCCAACGCCGGGATCATCCCGGCCGACATCGCCCCCAAGCCCGGCCGGATCGGACTGGTGTCGAAATCCGGCACGCTCACCTACCAACTCATGTACGAACTGCGGGAGATCGGCTTCTCCTCGGCGGTCGGCATCGGCGGCGACCCCGTCGTGGGCACCAGCCACATCGACTGCCTCGCCGCCTTCGAGGACGACCCGGACACCGAACTCGTCGTGCTCATCGGCGAGATCGGCGGCGACGCGGAGGAACGCGCCGCCGCCTACGCCGCCGAGCGGGTCACCAAGCCGGTCATCGGCTACATCGCCGGATTCACCGCGCCCGAGGGCAGGACCATGGGGCACGCGGGCGCGATCGTCTCCGGCTCCTCCGGCACCGCCGAGGGCAAGCGCAAGGCCCTGGAGGCGGCCGGTGTACGGGTCGGCTCGACCCCCTCCGAGACCGCGCGGCTGGTCCTGGAACAGCTCGCGCCCACGGCTGACGTCACTCATACTCGGTGATGAGTGCGTGCCAGCCCGCCACCGGCTCACTACCGCCGAGTAACCGCGAGAGCGCCGGCCGACGGCCGACAGCGGTCCTGAACCGGGCCATGCACCTCCCGCCCCGTCCGAGCGGAGACCCCCAATGGCACCCACCTCACTGATCCTCAAACCGGGCACGGCCTGGTCGGACGCCTGGGAGCGCGGCCTCGCCGCCGCGCCCGAGGCGTTCCACGACGACCGGGTACGCAACCTCTGGGCCGCGGCGTGGCGCTCCGACGGCCGCGCCCTGCCCGCCACCAGCCCCGTCGACGGCAGCCCGATCGCCGGCCCGCCCCGGCTGGACGCCGCGACCGCCCGGCAGGCGGTGCGCGCGGCCCTGGACGCGCACCGCGCCTGGCGCCACATCCCGCTGCCCGAGCGGGCCGCCCGCGTGAGCGCGACGCTCGACGCGCTCACCGAACACCGCGAACTGCTCGCCCTCCTCCTGGTCTGGGAGATCGGCAAGCCCTGGCGCCTCGCCCAGGCCGACGTCGACCGTGCGATCGACGGCGTGCGCTGGTACGTGGACGGCGCCGGGCCGATGCTCCAGGGCCGTACCCCCCTGCCGGGGCCGGTCTCCAACATCGCGAGCTGGAACTACCCGATGTCCGTCCTCGTCCACGCCCTGCTGGTGCAGGCACTGGCCGGCAACGCGGTCATCGCCAAGGCCCCCACCGACGGCGGCGTCGCCTGTCTGACCCTGGCCTGCGCGCTCGCCGCCCGCGAGGGCGTCCCCGTCACCCTGGTCAGCGGCAGCGGCGGCGAACTCTCCGAGGCGCTGGTACGGGCGCCCGAGATCGGCTGTGTCTCCTTCGTCGGCGGCCGGGACACCGGCGCCAGGGTCGCCACGGCAGTCGCCGACCTCGGCAAACGCCATGTCCTCGAACAGGAGGGGCTCAACACCTGGGGCGTCTGGAACTGCACCGATCTCGGCGCCCTGACCGCGGTGATCCCCAAACTCTTCGACTACGGGAAACAGCGCTGTACGGCGTACCCCCGCTTCGTGGTGCAGCGCTCCCTCTTCGCGGACTTCCTGGCCGCGTACCTCCCCGCCGTACGGTCGATCCGGGTGGGCCACCCCCTCGCGGTCGAGTCCCCGGACGATCCGCTGCCGGAGCTGGACTTCGGGCCGCTCATCAACGCGGCCAAGGCCAAGGAGCTGGCCGACCAGGTCACCGAGGCGATCGGCCGCGGCGCCGTACCGCTCCACCGGGGCGCCCTGGCGGACGCCCGCTTCCTCCCCGACCAGGACACCAGCGCGTATCTGGCCCCCGTCACCCTGCTGGGCCCGCCCCCGTCCTCGCCGCTGCACCACGCGGAGCCCTTCGGCCCGGTCGACACGATCGTCCTGGTCGACACGGAGGCGGAGCTGCTCGCCGCGATGAACGCCTCGAACGGCGCCCTGGTCGCGACCCTGTCCACCGACGACCCGGCGACGTACGCCAGGCTGGCCCCCCAGATCCGCGCCTTCAAGACCGGCCACGGCGTCCCCCGTTCCCGGGGCGACCGCGACGAGCTGTTCGGCGGCTTCGGCCACTCCTGGCGGGGCGCCTTCGTCGGCGGCGATCTCCTGGTCCGCGCCGTGACGGACGGCCCGCCCGACGAGCGCCCGCCGGGCAACTTCCCCGACTACCACCTGATGCCGTGACCACCCGGCGGTACGCCCCGTACGCACACCGCGACATTCCGTGCGCACCGCCCTTGACCAGGCCGATCGCGCACCGCTGACCACCGGATATGCGGGTGAGGGGCACCTCGAACCCCTGGTATCGTTGTCTCTGTCGCCGCGGGGATACCGACCGCGGATCGACCACTCGTCCGGGTGGCGGAATGGCAGACGCGCTAGCTTGAGGTGCTAGTGCCCTTTATCGGGCGTGGGGGTTCAAGTCCCCCCTCGGACACCAGGGGAATTCATCGGGATTCCCTGGTCGGCTTATGAAGAACTCCCGGCATGGATTCGTCCGTGCCGGGAGTTCTTTTTGCGTTCGGATCATGCCCGGTTCCAGCCGGGTGGAGCGCCGTCCGTACGGAGCGAGGTCGCCGGTGTGGGGCCGCCGGGGCGGACCGTGATGCCGAACAGCGTGGTCGCCGGGGTGGCCGAGAAGGCCACGGTGTGGGCCGGCAGGAGGTGTTCGAGGAGGACGGTCGATTCGCGGAGCGCGAACTGGAGACCGAGACAGGCGCGCGGACCGATACCGAAGGGGAAGTAGGCCCCCGGGTGGGCAGGCCGGCCGTCGGTGGCCGTGAAGCGCTCGGGGGAGAAGCGTTCCGGGTCCGGCCACAGACCGGGGTCGCGGTGTGTGAGATACGGGCAGACCAGGATGTCCGTGCCTGCCTCGATGGTGTGACCGGCGAGGATGTCGTCCTCGGTGGCGTGGCGCGGCAGGATCCAGGCGGAGGGGTAGAGCCGGAGGGTCTCGTGGACCAGGGCCTGAACGGCCCGGCGGCGCTGGTCCGAGCCCTCGCCGCCGGCGGCGAGGGCTCGCGCGCGGGCGGCCGGGTTCCGGTCGAGGAGGAGATGGAGCCAGGTCAGGGTGGTGGCGGTGGTCTCGTGCCCGGCCACCAGCAGCGTGACCATCTCGTCGCGGATCAGCCGGTCCGAGTACTCGGGGCGCTCGGCGGCGGCGTCGGTCAGCACATGCAGGAGGCCGGGCCCGTCCGGACCGGCCTCCCCGCCGCGGGCGGCCTCCACGGCGAGCCGGGCGACCGCGTCGATCCGGGCGAGATCGGCGGCGACGGCGTCGGGGACGTCGGTCACGTCGGCGGGCAGGGTGGGGAGGGCGGTCGCCACGGCGGCCACGGCGTCCAGTTCGCGCTCGGTCCCGTCGTCCAGGGGGTGTCCGGTGAGGGAGCGCCAGATCGCGTCCAGGGCGAAGCGGCGCATCTCGCGCCCGACGTCGAAGGTCTGTCCGGTACGGGCGTATCCGTCCCAGCGTTCGGCGGTGGTCCGGGCGGCCCCGGTGATCCGGTGTTCGTAGCGGCGCATGCCGGGGCCGGTGAACTGGGACTGCAGCAGACGGCGTTGGGACTTCCAGGCGCTACCGGTGGCGGAGAGGACCCCGTCACCGATGAGCAGTCGGGCGCGGTGGGAGCGCTTGACGTACCGGTCCGGGTGGCGGGCGAGTACCTGCTGTACGGCCCCGGGGTCGGTGACGAGAACGGTGGGGGCCGGCCCGACGCGGAACGCGGCGACGCCGCCGCACCGCTCGCGCACCCGGGACAACAGCTCGACCAGTTCACCGCCCTCCGACCGCCAGCGCCGCACGAGTTCGGGCCCGGCCTCGGGGACGGGCCGGCCCGTCCCGGGGGCCTGAGCGGGGGAGTCGGGGGTGGCTTCGGCGTCCATGGCTCGTCTCCTGGTCGACCGTGCTCGGACCGGACGGGGCGATCGCGCCCCGGACCGTACGGGATCGCGGCACCTTCATCACCGTGCGGCGGTGATCCGCTGGGCCTGCGCGAGGGCCTCTCCCGGCCGGTCACCGGCGGGGAGAGGCGACCGGTACCTACCGGGTGATCAGCATTCCCCCGCCCGCAGCGAGCTGATGTTGTCGTTGCGGTTGTACTGGGAGGTGTTGCCCTTCCAGGTCCCCACCGCCCACGTGGCGCCCTTGTAGTCGTTGTCCAGATACGTACAGAAGATCTGGCCGCTTCGGTTCCACACCGAGGAGATCTTGTCGTTCATCCCGAAGTCGCTGAGCTTCTTGACGCCGTTCTGGAAGCGCACCATCTTGCCCTGGCCGTCCTTGTGCTCCCAGGCGCAGAACCAGCCGGCCGGGCAGTCGTCGTACGTGGCGGCGGTGGACGGGGACGCCTGGGCGGTGGGCATGGCCGCCAGGGCGGCCGCGGCGAGTCCCAGGGCCGCGCAGAGTGCTGCCTTCTTCATCCTCACTCGTCTCCTCGTGCTCCCGGAGGAGCGGTCCGGCCCGCGTGGGGCCCGGGTCTCGGGTGCGGGCGGTTGCCGGCGCCCGGTGGTACGCGGTGTCGCAACGACCGCGTGGGGAACGGGTTCGTGCCGTTCCATGGTGGGTCAACGGGGCGGGCGTATACGACATTTCACAACGGTCCCACCAGGATCCGCCCAAAGTTTTCGAGTGGGTCCGTACGGCGGCCGGCGCCTCCACCCGGGCGTGGGAAAGTCCTGTCCCTTCTCTTGACGTGAGCCCGCCCGGGGTCGAAGGTGCTCGTTAATGCGCATTACTAATGCGCATTAACGATCGATGGCGGCCCTCGGACGGTCGTCCCGCGCGCCTCGCGCGTCCCGAGAAGGAGTGCCGGTGGAGGAACCACGCAAGCGAGCCAGGCCGGGACGCGCCCCCGCGCCCCCGGGCCACCGCACCTCACGGCCGCGTCAGGCCGAGGTGGCGCGGCTGGCCGGCGTCTCGCAGGCCACGGTCTCGCTGGTGCTCGGCGGCAAGAAGCAGGGCGCGGCGATCTCGGCGGAGACCCGGCAGAAGGTCCTCGACGCGGCCCGCAGCCTCGGTTACGTGCCCGACCCGGCTGCCCGCAGGCTCGCCGCCGCGCGCAACGACCTGCTCGGCGTCTTCAGCTTCACCGCGACCTTCCCCACGGATGTGCAGCACTCCTACTACCCGTTCCTGGTCGGTGTGGAGCAGGAGGCCGCCGCTCGCGGGTACGACCTCGTGCTCTTCACCGGCTCCAGCTCCGGCGGCGCCGGAGCCGGCGGACCGGACGCGCTCAGCCGGGTCCGGCTCGCCGACGGCTGTCTCTTCCTCGGGCGGCACGCGCCCACCGAGGAGCTGCGGCGCCTGGTCGCGGACGGCTTCCCCGTCGTCCACCTGGGCCGCAGGGACGAACTGGAGGGCCTGGCCTGGGTCGGCGCCGACTATGTGAGCGCGAGCCACGAGGTCGTCACCCGGCTCGCCGCGCTGGGCCACCGGCGCCTCGTGCTGATCCGCGAGGACGACGACGCGCCCGCCTCCACCGACCGTGAACACGGCTTCCTCAAGGGGCTGGAGAGCGCCGGACTGCCCGCGGGCCCCGACGCCGTCTTCCGCACCGCCGACCCTGCGCGCACCCTCACCGCCGAGCGGCTGCGGCGCTGGCGCGACGAGGGCGTGACCGGCTTCGTCGCCGAGGAGACCGACACCGGCAGCCCGTGGCGGGCCCTGCGCGCCGCCGTCCACGCGGCCGGTCTCGACTGCCCCGGCGAGCTGAGCCTCGCCCTCCTCGGCAGCCCGCCCGCCGACCTCGCGACCGAGGCGGTCCCCACCGGTTTCGACATCCCCCGGCCCCAGCTCGGCGCCGCCGCGGTACGGCTGCTCGCCGCCCTGGTCGCGGGGGAGGAGGCCGAAGAACCGCTCGTCGTCTGCCCGTTCAGGGCCGGCGCCACGGCCGGAGCACCGCCCCACCGGGCCTGACCCCCGTACGACCGCCCCACCACGCACCACAAGGAGAACCGTGATCAGCCAACCCGACATCCTCGTCGTCGGCGGTGGACTCGGCGGCGTCGCCGCCGCCCTCGCCGCCTGCCGTGCCGGCCGTACGGTCGTCCTCACCGAGGAGACCGACTGGATCGGGGGCCAGCTCACCTCACAGGCGGTTCCGCCGGACGAGCACCCGTGGGTCGAGCAGTTCGGCGTCACCGCCTCCTACCGCGCGCTGCGCGAGGCGATCCGCGGCTACTACCGCGACTGGTACCCGCTGCGCTCCGAGGCCGCCGCCCTGCCCGCCCTCAACCCCGGCGCCGGCCGTGTCAGCAAGCTGTGCGCCGAGCCCCGTGTCGCGCTCGCCGCGCTGGAGGCGCTGCTCGCCCCGCACCGCGCGGCCGGCCGGCTGACCCTGCTCACCGAACACCGCCCGGTGGCCGCCGCGACCGACGGCGACACCGTACGCTCCGTCACCCTGGAGGATCTGCGCGGCGGTGGCCGGCGTACCCTCACCGCCTCCTACGTCCTCGACGCCACCGAGACGGGCGAACTGCTGGAGCTGGCCGGGGTCGAGTACGCGCTCGGCGCCGAGTCCCGCGCCGAGTTCGGCGAACCGCACGCCCCCGAGCTGGCCGACCCGCTCAACCAGCAGGGCATCACCTTCTGTTTCGCCCTCTCCCACCACGAGGGGGAGGACCACACCATCGAGCGCCCCGCCGACTACGACTTCTGGCGCGCCTACACACCGGACTTCTGGCCCGGCCCGCTGCTCGGCTTCCTCGCGCCCGACCCGCGCTCGCTGGAGGCGGTGGAGCGCACCTTCGTACCCAACCCGGAGATCGACCCGCTCGCCGTCAGCGCGGACCAGTCCGCCGACGCGGGGGACAAGGAACTCTTCGGCTTCCGCCGCATCCTGGCGAGGAAGCTCCACCGGGACGGCGCCTTCGACTCCGACATCACCCTCGTCAACTGGCCCCTCAACGACTACTGGCTCAAGCCGCTGATCGGCGCGGGGGAGCGGACGGCGGCCGAAGCGGTCCGCGAGGCCCGGCAGTTGTCGCTGTCCCTCCTGTACTGGCTCCAGACCGAGGCGCCGCGCCCCGACGGCGGCACCGGCTTCCCCGGGCTGCGGCTCCGCCCCGATGTCACGGGCACCGAGGACGGCCTCGCCAAGGCCCCGTACGTACGCGAGTCCCGCCGGATCAAGGCCGTCACGACCGTCACCGAACACGACGTGGCGATCGACCTCGTCGGCCCCACCGGCGGCACCCGCCACCGTGACGCGGTCGGCGTCGGCAGCTACCGCATCGATCTGCACCCCTCCACCGGCGGCGACAACTACATCGACATCGGCTCCGTGCCCTTCGAGATCCCCCTCGGCGCGCTGATCCCGCGCCGTACCCGCAATCTGCTGCCCGCCGCGAAGAACATCGGCACCACCCACATCACCAACGGCTGCTTCCGGCTGCACCCCGTGGAGTGGAACATCGGCGAGGTCGCCGGCGCGCTCGCCGCCCACTGCCTCGACGAGGGCGTCGCACCGCACGAGGTGCAGGCCGAGGAGAAGCGCTTCGAGACCTTCGCCGCCCTGCTCGACCGGGCCGGAGTCGAACGCCACTGGCCGCGCGTGCGCGGCTACTGAACCCCACCGGAGTCCGGGAGGCAGCACGGCGCGCCCGGACTCCCGAGGGCGGGACGGCCGGACGGGAGCAGCTCCACCTGCCCCGCCCGGCCCAACCGCCCGCGTCAGCGCCGACCCAGCACAAGGAGGTGCCCGGACATGAACACCCACCGCATACGCGTCGGCATCGACGTGGGCGGGACCTTCACCGACGCCGTGGCCGTGGACGCCACGACCCTCGACCTGCTCGGGCAGGTGAAGATTCCCACCAGCCACCATCATCAGGACGGAGTGGCCCACGGCATCGTGGAAGCGCTCGACCGTCTGCTGACCCAGACCGGACACGCCCCTGAGGACGTCGCCTTTCTGGCACACGGCACCACACAGGCTACCAACGCCCTGCTGGAGGGCGACGTGGCCACCGTCGGACTGCTCGGCATCGGCACCGGAGCGGGGGCCGCCTTCACCCGCCGCCTCGCCTCCCTCGCCAAGCTCGAACTCTCCCCCGGCAAGCGGCTCCCGCTGACCTACACGCACATCGCCGACCCCGGGGACCGGGCCGCCGTCGAGTCCGCCGTCGACACGGCGGCCCGCGGCGGCGCCCAGGTACTCGTCGCCACCCAGCCGTTCAGCGTGGACCGCCCCGAAGGGGAGGACGCGGTACGGGAGGTGGCCGCCGAGCGCGGTCTGCCGATGACCGCCGCCCACGACATCACCTCGCTGTACGGCCTCCACAAGCGCAGCCGTACCGCCGTCGTCAACGCCGCGATCCTCCCGAAGATGTTCGCCACCGCCGACCTCGTGGACGCCTCCATCACCAAGGCGGGCGTCACCGCCCCGCTCATGGTGATGCGGTGCGACGGCGGCGTCATGTCCCTCGACGAGATGCGCCGCCGCCCCCTGCTGACCGTGCTCTCCGGGCCCGCGGCCGGCGTCGCCGGAGCGCTGATGCGCGAACGCGTCAGCGAGGGCGTCTTCCTGGAGACCGGCGGCACCTCCACCGACATCAGCGTCGTACGCCGGGGCAAGGTCGCCGTGCGCCACGCGACCCTCCTCGGCAGATCCTCCTACCTCTCCGCGCTCGACGTACGCACCGTCGGCGTCGGCGGCGGCTCGATGATCCGGATCGGCGGCGGGAAGGTCACCACCGTCGGCCCGCGCAGCGCGCACATCGCCGCCCTGCCCTACGCCTGCTTCGCCTCCGCCGACGACCTCGCCGGCGCACGGCTCGCCACCGTCAGCCCGCTGCCCGAGGACGCCGCTGACCATGTCGTGCTCGACGCCGCGGGCGGCCGCTACGCGCTCACCCTGACCTGCGCCGCCAATGCCCTGGGCCGGGTCCCCGAGGGCGACTTCGCGCGCGCCGGCCGCGAGGTGGCCCGCGCCGCGCTCGCCCCGCTGGCCGCCGCGCTCGGCACCGATGTCGACACCGCCGCCACCCAGGTGCTGGACGCGGCGATCGCCCAGGTCCGGGCCGTCGTCGACGCCATGATCGACGACTACCGGCTCGACAAGGACACCGTCCAGCTCGTCGGCGGGGGAGGCGGCGCCGCCGCCGTCACCCCGCACCTGGCCGCCACCACCGGCCACGAGGGCCGTATCGCCGCGCACAGCGAGGTCATCAGCCCCATCGGGGTCGCCCTCGCCCTCATCCGCGAACAGGTCGAACGGATCATCCCCGGCGCCGGCCAGGAGGACATCCTCGCGGTGCGCTCCGAGGCCGAACGGGCCGTCGTCGCCCAGGGCGCCGTCGCCGACGCCGTCGAGGTGGAGGTCACGGTCGACCCGCAGACCAGCACCGTGCGCGCCGTCGCCACCGGCGCCACCGAACTGCGCACCCAGGACCGCGCCCACCGGGCCGACGGTGCCGAACGGCTGAGGCTCGCCGCCGCCGGCCTCAAGGTCCCCGAGGACCGGGTCGACCTCCTCGCGGGCACCCCCGCCTACACCGTCTACGGCACCGAAGTACGCCGCAGACTGCGCCGGGTACGCAGGCCCGTGCGCGTCGTCGACGCCGACGGCGTGGTCCGGCTGCACGCCCGTGACGCGCGGGTGAGCACCACCACCGTGGCCGCCGCGCAGGGGGCCCTCGCCGCGCTCGTCGGCGAGGCCACCGCCTACGGCGACGGCGGCGTACGCGCCCCCGCGCTGCGGCTGCTCATCGGCTCCCGCATCGCCGACCTCTCCGGGGTGCTCGACCCGGGGGCCCTGCTCGCGCTGGCCCGTACCGAGATGGAGGGCCGCCCCGGCGACGAGCCCGTCGTCGCGATCGTGGAGGAGCGGTCATGACCCGCCCCACCGCCCCCGCGCGCGCCGCTGCCCCTGGGAGGACCGCCGCCCCCGCGCGTGCCGCCGCTCTCGCCGCCGTCGACGACATCGAGTACGGCGCGCGCTTCCTCGGCTCCCTCTCGCTGCACGAGGGCCGCGACCCCGCGCTGCTGCGCCACTGGGCCGCGACCGCCGCCGGGTTCGGTGCCGCCCTGACCCCCGAGGGGACGCCCGCCCCCCGGCGGATCGTGGAGCGCGAGGGCGGTCTGGAGCGCGGGCTCCTGGCCCGCTACACCTCCCGGCCCCCCACCGTCGAGCTGTACACGGACTCCGTCGCCGCCGCGGAGCGCCTGGTGACCGCCCACGGCTGGCGGGAGTGGTTCCCGGCCGGCTCGGTGCGCGCCGCCGCCCTCGCCCACGAGAGCGTCCACGAACGCCTGCACCACGGTCCCGGGCGCGCCGCGCTCAAGGAAGCCCTCGGCCACACCGCGCTGCGCCTCGGGCGGCTGCGGGTCCTCGCCCATGTCGCGGGCGCCGACGAACTCGCCGCGCACGCCTACGCGCAATCCGTCTGCGGCCTGGGCCGCAGCCCCCTCCTGCTGTCCGCCGCCCTGGCCGCGTCCGCCGCCCCGGCAAGAGAGAAGTAAGTCATGGGCATCGTCATCCTGATCATCATGGCGGCCGGTGTCGCCGCGATGCTCACCAAGAAGCTCCCCACCGCCTTCGCGCTCGTCCTGCTCGGCGTGGTCATCGCCTTCGTCTCGGGCGCCCCGCTCACCGGCGAGAACAGCGTCCTCGACACGGTCCTCCAAGAGGGCGCCCCCATGCTCGCCGCGACGATGATCGCGATCCTGTTGGGCTCGTGGCTGGGGAAGCTGCTCGACGAGACCGGCATCGCCGGCACCCTCGTCCGTAAGATCGTCGAGTTCGGCGGCGACCGGCCCACGGTCGTCGCGCTCGGTGTGCTGATGGTCTCGACCCTCATCGGCACCGTGACCGGCTCCGCGCCCGCGGCGATGCTCGCCGGCATCATCGGCATCCCCGCCATGATCGCCGTCGGCATCCCCAAGGTGACCGCCGCCGGGACGATCCTCATGGGCATCGCCGCGGGAATGCCCTTCGAGCTGCCGGTGTGGCAGTTCTTCTCCAGCGCCCTCGACCTGCCGGTCCCCGAGGTACGCGACTTCATGGTCAAGCTCTTCCCGTTCGCGCTGACCGGGGCCGTCCTGTTCGTCCTCGTCGAGTCCCGCAGGCGCGGGGTCGAACACGCCTGGGCCTTCCGTACGGAGGAGCCGCGCACCCGGGCCGGCCGGCGGCGCGCCCTCCTCGGCGACGCCCCCTGGTATGCGCTGCTCACCCCGGTCGTCCCCCTCGTCCTGGCCCTCGGCTTCGAGATCGCGATCATCCCCTCGCTGCTCGCCGGGGTCCTCTACGCGCTCGTGACGACCACCCGCCCGCGCGACATGAACCGCCGGCTGCTGCGCACCCTGTACAACGGCTTCGAGGTGGCTGCCGCCCCCATCACCCTGTTCGTGGCCATCGGCGTCCTGCTCGCCGCGGTCAGGCTCCCCGGCGCCGTGGAAGCGCTCGAACCCCTCGTCAAGGCGGTCAGTCCGCAGAACCCGGTGCTGTTCGTCGTGGTCTTCACGGCGCTGGTGCCGCTGTGCCTGTACCGCGGGCCGCTCAACGTGTACGGCCTCGGCGCGGGCATCGCGGGCGTCCTCATCGCCGCCGGCATCTACCCGGCCGTCGCCGTCCTCGGCCTCACCGCCTCGTACAACCAGGTGTTCGGCGTCGCCGACCCCACCAGCACCCAGACCGTGTGGAGCGCGCAGTACGCGGGGGTCGGCCCCCAGCAGGTGATGGCGCGCACCCTGCCCTACGTCTGGTTCGTCGCCCTCGGCGGTTTCTGCCTCACGGCGGCCACCGCCCTCTGACCGCTGATCTCCGGTACACCCCTACCACCCATCGGGACGGAGCACTTCATGCACGAGACACCCCAGCCCAGCCGCCGTATCCTCCTCACCTCGGTCGGCGCGACCGCGGCGGCGCTCGCCGTCGGTTCCACGGCCTCCACGGCCGCCCCGGCCACCGCCGCCTCCCCGGCCGCGGCCCCGGGCGGATTCCCCGACTACCGTTACGTCAAGACGCTGCTGAAGCCCTCGCAGCTCAAGTACAACCCCACCGGCGAGATCATCTTCCCGTGCATCCGCGGCACCGCGGGACGGCTGTCCGCGCCGCTGGGCCGCTACTACCTCTACTACGCGCCGCACGACGCGCCCGGCGGGATCTGCCTCGCCTACGGGGACCACATAGAGGGGCCGTTCACCGAGTACCCGCGCAACCCGATCGTCGCGAACGTCTGGCAGCCGCACTACTCCGTCAGCCATGTGTCCTCGCCCCACGTGATGTGGAACGAGAGCGCCAAGGAGATGTGGCTCTACTTCCACGGCGAGAACACCACGACGCGGCTGGCCCGGTCCAAGGACGGCATCAACTTCACGTACGACAGGACGGTCCTCACCACGTCCATGCTGCCCGCCGGCACCACCGAGACCTCGTACGCCCGGGTCTTCCCGTACGAACTGCCCGCGAAGAACGCCCACTACGTGATGCTCTTCATGCTCAACAACCGGTCCGACCACCGGGACATCCACTGGGGCTGGTCGGCCGACGGCCGCACCTGGACCTTCGACCAGAAGGCCCTCGTCAGCCACACCGACGTGTCGGCCGTCAACATCGGCGGCCCGCATCTGCTGACCCGTAACGGCAGCGCCTTCGTCGTCTACAACAAGGACAAGTCGAGCGGCGGCGACGTCATGATCACCGAGGTCGGGAAGGACTTCACCCTCCGCCGTCACCTCGGCCGCTTCTACGACTCCGGGACCGGCGCCCCCGACAACGGCCGCAGCGCCTCGCCCAGTTTCGGCACCGAAGGGGGCGTGCCCTACATGGTGTACGAGGCGGGTGAGCGCCTCCAGGGCAGCATCGCGGTCGCCCGGGGCTGACCGCGGGGACCTGACCGCCGGTCAGGCGGCGGGGGCGGGGGCGGGGCGCAGCCGGCAGGCGTTCCCGCCCTCGCCCGCGCGGCCGGTCAGCTCTCCGGGTGCAGCAGCCCGCGCTCGTACGCCTTGGCCAGCCGCTGCGGCACGCGGTGGACGGTGCCGTCGATCACGACGGGCACGAGCTGCGGCGTCGTGGCCTTCCACTGGGCGCGGCGGTGACGGGTGTTGCTGCGCGACATCTTCCGCTTGGGTACGGCCATGGCGATCCTCCGGTAGGGGCGAGTGGCCCCTGACGCTATATGAAAATGGATTCCATTGTCTAATGACCGCCGTCCGTCGTCCGCGCGGGCACGGCGGTCGTGGAGCGGACCACCGGGCGGGGTGTCAGCCGGGCCGCGGGGACCCGCCGCCCGGCGGAGACCCGGCTGGACGGCCGAGCGACGCCGGGGGCCCGGCAGGTCAGGCCCGTGCGGCGACGGTGATGATCTCGGGACCGTTCGCCGTCAGTGGCTCCCGGCCCCAGTCGCCGTACCGTTCCACCACGGTGAGCCCCGCCTCGGCCAGGAACGAGGTCACCTCGTCCGCGCCGAGGAAGCGCAGGGTGGAGCGGCTCGACCGGGGCACGTCCCAGCCGGGACTGGTGTAGCGCGTGGTGAAGCCGACCCGGTCCCCGCCGTCGTACGGATCGGCCTCGTGTGCGACCCGTACGACGTCACCGGTGGCGTCGACGACCTCGACGGCGTGGTCCGGAGTCCACGTACGCCAGGCGCGCGCCGCCGGGTTGCGGGTCTCGAAGACGAAGCGGCCCTCGTCGGTGAGGGCGGACCGGACGGCGGCGCACGCGCTCCGTACCTCGTCGTCCTCCAGCAGGACCTGGAAGGCGTGCCCCGTCATGACGACCAGATCGAACGCGCGGTCCCAGCGGGTGGTGGAGAGATCGCCGAGGATCCACTCGGCAGCCGGGTCCGAGCCGCGCCGGGCCTGCTCCAGCATGGCCTCCGCCGGGTCGAGACCGCACAGCCGCCCCCGGTGCCCCGCCGCGCGCGCCCGGCGCAGCAGATCGCCCGTGCCGCAGCCGACATCGAGGACGGAGCGCGCCGACATCACCAGCGGCAGGTAGAACGAGAAGTCGGCCCGGCCCGCGCAGAGCGTGTCGTACAGCGCCGCCAGATCCCGGTCGGAGAAGAGCCGGTCCACCATGGGGCCTGTATACCCTGGGAACCCGGCCGGTACTGTGGGGTTTTCCCCGGGGCGTCGCACAGGAGTGACGCTTCCGACGGTACGGAACGGGCCTGTGGCAGGAACTTCCGGGCAGATGCGCTGTACGCGGTACGCGCGGGAAATGAGGCAAGGCCGGTGAGCGCGCCGCTGTACCAACTGAAGGCCGAGTTCTTCAAGACACTGGGGCACCCCGTCCGCATCCGGGTGCTCGAACTGCTCAGCGAGCGCGAGCACGCGGTCTCCGAAATGCTTCCGGAGGTCGGGGTCGAGCCCGCCCAGCTCTCCCAGCAGTTGGCCGTGTTGCGCCGCGCCAATCTCGTCGTGACGCGCCGGGAGGGCTCGGCCGTCCATTACGCGCTCGCCCATCCCTACCTCGCGGACCTGCTGGGCGTGGCACGGGCGATTCTCTCCGGGGTACTGGCAGGGCAGGCCGAACTCCTCGCCGATCTGCGCGCCGCGGATTCCGGCGCCACCCCTCCGCAGGGCGGCCAGTAGCCCTTACACGTCCACCTCGTGCTCGATCCGCTTCAACTGGTGGCGCGCCATGGCCAGATTGGCGCGTGCCCGGTCCAGTACGAGATACAGGAACAGTCCCTGGTCGGCGGAGCCCGACAGGGGCCGGATCACGTGGTACTGGGAGCCCAGCGTGATCAGGATGTCCTCGATGGCGTCCTCGATGCCGAGCGTCGCCAGGGTCCGCATCTTGGCCCGTACGACATCGGTGTTCCCCGCCGCGGCGACGGCGAGGTCCAGATCCCTGCTCCCGCCCAGCGTGCCCAGCGCCATGCCGCTCGTGTAGTCGACCAGAGCGGCGCCCACGGCGCCCTCGATCATCATCGCGTCCTTCAGTGCCACGTCCGCGCTTGCCATGGACCCCGGTCCTCTCGCCCTGTGAACCCCTCAGGATGACGAGTTTATCGAGTAACGACTTACTCGGGATGGCGAATTGAAGATATCTTCAATTAGAAGGCGTGATTCCGCTTGTGTCGTCGATGTGTCTGCCCGTCGATGTGTCCGACCGTCCGGCTGTCCGACCGTCCGGCTGTCCGGCCGTCCGCCTGCCCGACCGTCCGGTCGGCCGACGGCCGGTCCCTCAGGAGACTTCTTCCCGGGCCAGGGGCCGGCCGGGGGTGCGCAACTGCGAGAGCAGATCCTCCTGGCCGGCCAGCAGCTCGACCAGGATCCGCCGCGCCGCGCGCAGCAGCTCCGCCACATCTCCGCCGGCCAGCTCGTACACGACGGTCGAACTGCTCCGCGTCGCCGTCACGATCCCCGCGCGGCGCAACACCGCGAGCTGCTGCGAGAGACTGGACGGCTCGATCTCGATCGCGGTGAGGAGGTCCCGTACCGGCATCGGCCCGTCCTGGAGGAGTTCCAGCACACGGATACGTACCGGATGTCCCAGCATCCGGAAGAACTCCGCCTTCGCCTGATATAGCGGAATCTGTGTCCCCGTCACGGAACGTCCCTCACTCCCCGAACTCTCCGAACTCCCCGAACTCTTCGACGGCGCCGGCCCGGCGCCCCACGCGGAAGTCCTCCACCCTATTACCCCCCGCCCGGTGGCCGGTTCAGGGGCGTCCGGGCTCCTCGGGCCACTCCCAGGAGACCCCGTGGATGCCGGCCGGGCAGCGGCCCGGCGCCGAGTGGACGGTGTGCGAGGCGTCCAGCGCCACCCGGTGGTTGTAGCTCTTGTCCGCCCCGGAGTGCTCGCGGTAATAACGGTGGCTGACCACCGGGAGCGCCGCCGGATGGAAATAGACATGGAGCAGATAATCCCGCAGCCGGACCCGGGTCCGGCGCTCGTAATGGTCGTCCGTACCGTCCCCGGGATCGACCGAGAGGGTGTAGTCGATGACCACCGTCTCGTTTCTGGCGAGTTTCCGGCCGAACTGTATGTCGAGGACGACCGTACTCACTTCGGGAAGAAAGCGGACAGGCCCGGGAATTCCGCAGCGCACCGTGGTACGGACCGCGCGGGCCCCGCTGTCGACGGTGTGGACGGCGGTGAGCCGGTCGGCGCCCTCGCGTGCCGCGCGCAGCACCTGCTGGATGGCGATGGAGCACAGCCGCCGGTTCTCGTCGATGGTGACGGTCTCCCGGATGCTCAGCGTGCTGATGGCCTCGTTGAGCCGCGCGAAGTCGGGGCCGAGTATCTGTTCCGCCAGGGAGTTCTCGCCGAAGACCCGGTGGGACGAGCTGAGGTCGTGGGCGGGCGGCGCGACCCGGCCGCGCGGCCGGTACGGGCCGATCAGTGAGCGCAGTGTGCCGGGCGGCAGTTCGAGGATGGTCTCCAGCGCGTCCACGGCCCGCAGCGAATCGGCCCGTTCGGGCTCGCTGCGCCCCCGCTGCCAGTAGCTGAGGGTGGTCAGGCTGATCTGGATGGACTGTTCCGCGAGACGGCTGCGGACGCGTTCCAGGGAGAGCCCGCGTCTCTTGATGGCCTGCTGGAAGACCTCGGCGAAGACGGGCGAGGAGGGATCAGGGTCCTGGTGCACTGGATTCCCCTCCGGGTCGAGCGGTGGAGCCGCGCCCTGCCCGCACGGGCAGGACCGCCCACCGTATCCGATGGGCGGTCCTGGGGGCCGGTGGGGGGCGGCCCGTGGTGCGACGCTCCGGGCGTGACCGCCCGGGAGCGATCAGTTGGTGTTGAGGGTGAGGCCGTAGTGCGAGAGGGCGTCGTCCAGCGGCTGGAAGTAGGAGGAGCCGGGCGAGTTGACGCTGCCGGTGCACCGCTGCGCCGACGGGCCGCCCGAGGTCATCCCCTGCGCCTGGTTGCCGGAGATGTAGGCGCCGCCGCTGTCGCCGCCCTGGGTGCAGACCGAGGAGCTGCCCAGACCGGTGACGACGGTGTCGGGACCGCCGTTGGCGTCGCTGTAGGTGACGGTCACGTTGTACGAGTTGACCTTGCCGCAGGTCCAGAAGGTGGTACGGCCCGACTTGCACAGGGCGGCGCCGGACGCGGCCCGCGCGCTGCCCTGGACGGCGACGGTGCCCGCGCTGCCGTACGTGCCGACCTGCGTGGCGATGGAGTTGCCCGAGTCGACGGCGGCGATGCCCATGTCGACGCTGCGGCTGCCGACCGCGAACCGGGTGTTGGTGCCCTGGGCGAAGCGGGTGCCCTTGTACGACAGGACGGGCAGGTCCTCGATGCAGTGGCCGGCGGTGACGAGGTACTGGCGGCCCGAGGTGTCACGGGCGCCGTAACCGACCGAGCAGACATAGCCGTTGAAGGACATCTCGTCGCCGGGGGAGACGACGGCCTGGGTGGACAGCTCCTCCTTGCCCTCGACCACGCGGACCGCGTCGCCGTGGGCCTTCGCCGCCTTGAGGAAGGACTGAGCCGCCGCGCCCTTGGCGCTGTTGACCTCGACGGTGACGGTGTCGGTGGCGAGATCCACCGACCAGGCGCTGACGCCCTCGGGCGTCTGCTTGAGGGCCTTGGCGTCCAGCTCCGCCTTGATGCGGTCGAGCGCGGCCTGGCCGTGCCCGGCCACCCGCGGGGTCAGACCGGCGTCCTCGATGCGCTGTTCGGCGCGGGTGTCGGCGGCGTTGACGACGAGGGAGCCGGCTCTGTCGAAGAAGGCGCCGTCGGTGGCGACACCCTGACGGTCCAGCTTCGACAGCTCGGCCTGCTGGGCCGCCTGATCGTCCAGCCGGTCCACGGCCGCGCCCTCGCTGACTCCGAGGGAGGTGGCCAGGGCCTTGACCATCGCAGGGTCGTAGCGCTCGGTGGTCTGTTCGCCCGCCTGGGCTCCGGTCACGACGGTGACGGAGAGCAGCGCGCCCGCGGCGACGGCCGCGAAGATGTTCCGGGAGACTCGCACAGTCATTCCTTCCGGTTCACGGAACACACGGCCGTGCATGGGGGGAGGAAAACGGCGTGGGGGAGCCGTTTTCCCGGAGGGGGGTGCCGTGTGTCCGGCGGCAACCAGGTTGCTTGGCCGCCGCGTTCGGAACTCTGGCCTATTTTCTCGGGCCGATTCAAGAGAGTTCCGTCGGCAGAAATTCAACAGAGTTGAACCGCCCTGTTGAAATGCTGTGAGGGGAAAGGGAAAAAGAGGAATATGCCGGGCGCCGGGCGCGGCGAATGTGAGCGAACGGTGTGCTCGTGGCGAGTGTTCGGTGGAGGGGTGTTTCGTCCGGTGCGGTGGACCGCGGCGGGCAGCGGCGGCTATGTGTGCGGGCGGGGTGAGAAGGGACGTGGGCGGGAGCTGCGGACGCGGCCGCCCCCACGGCTCCGGCGGGCCCCGTCACCCCGGCCGGCCCCCACGGCTCCGGCCGCCGTGTCGCTCGTCGCGCCGCGTGCCTCCGGCCCGTCCGACGCGTGACGCGATTCCCGTACCCCCTTGGCCGTCCCGTGCCGCGCGGTATACTCGTTGTATGCAACTGCGGGGGAAGTCGTGACGTCGGGCCGGGAGAAGGCGTACGCGTTCCTCAAGGAGGAGGTCCTCACCGACCCCGATCTCCAGGGCGGGTTCCTCTCCGAGCAGGAGATCGCGGACCGCATCGGAGTCTCCCGCACCCCCATCCGCGAGGCGCTGCTGCTGCTCGCCGCCGAGGACCTGGTCCGGCTCGTCCCCAAGCGCGGCGCGCAGATCGTCCCCCTCTCCGGGCGGGAGATCACCGAGCTGATGGAGCTGCGCGGCATCGTCGAACGCTACGCCGCCGAGCAGGTGGTCCCGGAGGGCCGGGCCCCCGTGGCCGAGCTGACGGCGCTGCTGGAGCGGCAGCGCGAGCTGAGCGGGTCCCAGCACGCCAAGGAATTCATCGCGGTGGACCACCAGTTCCACGCCACGATGATCGCCGCCGTGGGCAACGGGCTGCTCACCCGCCACTACGACGGGCTGCGCAGCAGGCAGATCAGGGCCGGGGTGGTGGCGCTCTACAACCAGCAGGGCAGGCAGGAGGCCGTGCTGCGGGAGCACCAGGCCATCCTGACCGCGATCGCCGCGGGCGACGCGGGGGCCGCGTGCACGGCGATCGACGGTCATCTGGAGACGACCCTCAAGGTCCTTCTCGCGGGCTAGAGCCCGTCGGCCCTCTCGGCCCTGTCCGTCCTGTCGGGGGGGGGGGGGGGGCGGGGGCGGGGGCGCGCGGGGGGGTGGGCTCAGCCGCACACACACCACACAGCCCAGAGCTCGCA